>CAZMXH010000165.1:0-7537 GCA_964570165.1 uncultured Actinomycetes bacterium | reverse complement strand
GGCGACCGCGTCGCGATGATGCGCGCCGGTCGGATCGAGCAGATCGGGACCCCTGAGCAGGTGCTCGAGGATCCGGCCAACGACTATGTCGCGCAGTTCACCGCTGATGTCGACCGCACGCGCGTCCTTACCGCGTCGAGCGTGATGGAGCCCGCGAAATCGGTCGTTGGCGCTAGCGTCGGCCCCCGTGTGGCGCTGCGCGAGATGCGCGAGAGCCAGATCAACGCGGCCTTCGTCGTCGCGGCTGACGGCACGCTGCAGGGCATCGTCCGGGACGAGGACTGCGTCCAGGCGGCCAACCGGGGTGAGAAGTCGCTGGACTCGATCCTGGTCCGGGACGTCGCCTCGGTTCGGAAGGAGACCCTCCTCGCCGACCTGTTCGCACCATCGGTCGAGTCGCCGTTACCGCTGGCGGTCGTCGACGAGAACGGGCACCTGGTCGGCGTGGTGCCTCGGGTGACGCTGCTGGCGGCGATGGTCAGCATCGGCGACCAGACGCAGAGGAGTTCAATGACGTCGGGAACGTCCGACGTGGGTTCGCCCGACCCGAACGTCGATATTGATGAGGAAGACCGCGCCCAGATGCAGCGCGGCTCTGCCTCTGGCGGGGGGCTGGCATGAGCGATCAGCCGTTCGATCCGCTCGACCCTCGGTTGCGGGTCGGCAACTGGGTCGACAGCGCCGTGGGGTGGTTCACCGACACTTTCCAACCGCTGCTCGACTTCGCCGACACAGTTCTCGGAGGGGCCTACGAAGGGCTGAACGCGGCGCTGCAGGCCCCGCCGTTCCTCGTGGTGATCGTGGTTCTCACCGCCATCGCATGGCTCGTCCGCTCGTGGAAGTTCGCGATCTTCACGGTGCTCGCGTTCTACCTGGTCGCCGCCATGGACAAATGGGGTGCGGCGATGCAGACGCTGTCGCTGATCCTGCTCGCGGCGGCGATCGCGACGATCCTGGCGATCCCGATCGGGATCATCGCGGCGAAGTCACAGGCGGTGAGCCAGGGGGTTCGTCCGGTTCTTGACTTCATGCAGACGATGCCGGCACTGGTGTACCTGCTGCCCACGCTGTTCGCCTTCGGCATCGGCGTGGTGCCCGGGATGATCTCGACGATCGTGTTCGCGATGCCGCCAGGTGTCCGGCTCACCGAGCTGGCGATACGCCAGGTCGACGCCGAGGTGGTCGAGGCCGGCCAGGCGTTCGGCTCCTCGCCGATGCGCATACTGCGGCAGATTCAGCTACCGTTGGCCCTGCCGACGATCATGGCCGGCATCAACCAAATCATCATGCTCGCACTGTCCATGGTGGTGCTCGCCGCCCTGGTGGGCGCCGCAGGCCTTGGTCTGGACGTCGTTCGCGGTCTCAGCACGCTGAGCATTCCGGTCGGTGTCGAGGCGGGGCTGGCTGTGGTCGTGCTCGCCATCTACCTCGATCGGGTCGTGGCAGCTCTAGCCGACCGCGCTCCCGTAGTGCGAGCCGGCCGGGTTCGGGACTGAGTGCCGAACCACGCCGTATACGCCCGGAAAGAACAGAGAGGACGAGGAAATCACATGCGCAGAACCAGACTCACCGGCGTGACGGCGGGCCTGCTCGTCGGGGGCCCCCTCTTCGCCGCCTGCGGCGACGACGGTGGCGATGACACCGCGGCCCCAGACGGTGAGGCCAACGGCGAAGCGCCGGCCGAAACCGAGTCGCCGATGGACGAAGGGGGCCAAGCGGCCCCGGAAGTCCAGCTCATCTCCGAGGCCGACACGGCCAACTGCGATCCGACCGCGGAGGCCGCTCCGATTCCGGACCCGGAGGGAACGGGGGAGGACGTCACCGAGATCAATGTCGCCAACTTCAGTGGTTGGGACGAGAACTACGTGGTCTACGAGCTGCTCAAGGCGGCCCTCGTCGAGCAGGGATACACGGTCAACGCCACCGAGCTCGAGGCCGGCGCCGCCTACCAGGGCGTCGCCTCCAGCGACGCCGACCTGCTGCTGGACGCCTGGCTGCCCAACACGCACGGGTCCAGCTACGTGGACATGGACGCCGCGGATGGTGCCCAGCTCGGTGACTCTCTCGAAGATCTCGGCTGCTGGTTCGACCAGGGCTTCTTGACGATCACAGTCAACAACGACTCGCCCGCGCAGTCGCTCGCCGAACTGGCTGACTACCAGGACGAGTACGGCGGCCGGATCGTCGGCATCGAGCCCGGAGCGGGTCTCACCCGGACCACCCGCGAGCAGGTGATCCCCACCTACGGCCTGGAGGACTGGGACTTCCCGACGTCGTCGAGCTCCGCCATGCTCGCCGAGCTCGACTCGGCGACGAGCGCCGGTGAGAACATCGTGGTCACCCTGTGGCACCCGCACTGGGCCTACGCCGCTTACGACATTCGCGACCTGGAGGACCCCGAAGGAACCCTGGGTGGCGCGGAGCGGCTTTACGCCCTCGGGCGTCCGGGATTCCATGAGGACTACCCGAACGTCGCCCAGTTGCTCAAGAACCTGCACCTGACCGACGAGCAGCTGCTCGAGATCGAGGACCTGCTGGTCGTGCAGTACAACCGCGAGGAGAACGAGCGGGCGGTCCAGGAATGGCTGGACGCGAACCCCGACTTCCTCGACAGCTGGCGAGCCGGCGAGCTGTAGGTCTCCCCGGCTGACTCGCATACAGGGTGCCCCCGCCGTGGCGGGGGCACCCGTGTGTCGGCGGGCCTGCGGAGGGCCGCCTCTGCCAGGATGCTGCCCGTGCCGATCTACGCCGACCTGCACATCCACTCCAAGTACTCGCGGGCGTGCAGCCGGGACTGCGACCTCGAGCACCTCGCGTGGTGGGCCCAGCGCAAGGGCCTCGCGTTGCTCGGCACCGGCGACGTCACCCATCCCGCGTGGCAGGGCCACCTGCGTGAGCTGCTCGTCCCCGCGGAACCGGGGCTGTACCGGCTTCGGGAGGACGTGGAGCGGGAGGTCGCGCAGCGGCTGCCGGGCAACTGCCGCCGTCCGGTGCGGTTCATGCTCTCGGTCGAGATCGCCACGATATACAAGCGGTCCGAGCGGACCCGCAAGGTCCACCACCTGGTCTACCTGCCGGACTTCGACGCGGCCGAGCGCTTCACGCGGGCGCTGGGCCGGATCGGCAATCTCGGGTCGGACGGCCGCCCGATCCTCGGACTCGACTCGCGCGACCTGCTCGAGATCACCCTGGAGTCCAGCCCGGACGGCTACCTCGTCCCTGCCCACGTGTGGACTCCGTGGTTCTCGGCGCTCGGTTCCAAGTCAGGCTTCGACACCGTGGCCGACTGCTACGCCGACCTGGCGGGGCACATCTTCGCGGTGGAGACGGGGCTGTCGTCGGACCCGCCGATGAACTGGCGGGTGTCCTCCCTCGACGGGTACCGCCTCGTGAGCAACTCCGACGCGCACTCACCGCCGGCCCTCGGGCGGGAGGCGTCGATCTTCGACACCGAACTGGACTACTACGCGATCCGCCGGGCTCTCGCCACCGGCGAGGGCTACCTGGGCTCGCTGGAGTTCTTCCCGGAGGAGGGCAAGTACCACCTCGATGGGCACCGGGCGTGCGGCGTCCGCCTGCAGCCCGCGGAGACACGGCTCGCGGAAGACCGCTGCCCGGCCTGCGGCAAGCCGGTGACGGTGGGCGTGCTGCATCGCGTCGAGGCGCTCGCCGATCGCCCGGAGGGCGCTCGGCCGCCGGGCTCAGCTGGCTACCGGAACTTCATCCAGCTGCCGCAGATCATGGCCGAGATCATGGGCGTGGGGCCGAAATCAAAGGGAGTCGCACGGGCCGTCGACGCACTGGTCGCCCGGCTCGGTCCAGAGCTCGTGATCATCGAGCAGGTGCCGGCCGACGACATTGCGGCCGTGTCCCCGTTGCTCGGTGAGGCCGTGTCCCGGCTGCGCCGGGGTGAGGTGACCAGGGAGGCCGGCTACGACGGTGAGTACGGGGCCATCAGCCTGTTCGCGCCGGGCGAGCTGGAGCGGCCCCGCGGCGTACCCGTGCTCTTCGACGTCGAGGAACCCGCGGCGGTATCAGCTCCCGACGCGGTACTGCCGGCCGCGGCACCGGTCGCGGGCAGGGGCGAGCCCGCCGCCGCCCCGACCGGCGTCGAGCCCGACCCCCTGCCAGGGACGGCAGGTCTCGCCGGCCCGCTGGCCTCGCTGGACAACGAGCAGCGCGCCGCGGCCGCCGTGCCCGCAGGCCCGCTGCTGGTCGTCGCCGGGCCGGGCACCGGGAAGACCCGGATGCTCACCCACCGGATAGCGCACCTGATCCAGGATCGCGGCGTGCCGGCGGAGCAGTTCCTTGCCGTGACCTTTACCCGGCGGGCCGCCGCGGAGCTGTGGGAGCGGCTCGCCGCGCTGATCCCCGGCGAGGCCGCCGCCGTCGTGGTCACCACGTTCCACGGTCTGGGCCTGCGCATCCTGCGGGAGGCTCCGGAGCGCGCGAACCTGTCGCCGGCGTTCCGGGTCGCCGACGACGCGGCGCGGCTGGAGGTCTGCGAAGAGATCACCGGCTCGTCCCGAGACGCCCGCCGGCTGCTGGCCGCGCTGTCCGCCGGTGCCGACGAGGACCGTGCGAGGTACGAGAAGGCGCTGCGCGCGCGAGACCTCGTCGACGTCGACGAGCTCGTCCGGCTTCCGACGGCCGTGCTTGCCGAGGCGCCCGACCTGCTGGAGCGGCTCCGGGCGCGATGGCGGCACGTCTTGGTGGACGAGTACCAGGACGTCGACGAGGCGCAGTACCGGCTGCTGCGGTCGCTCGTCCCGGCCGGCGGGAACATTTGCGCGATCGGCGACCCCGACCAGGCGATCTACGGCTTCCGCGGCGCCGACGTGCGGTTCTTCCTCCGGTTCGAAGCGGACTACCCGGACGCCGCCAGGGTCCGGCTGACCCGCAACTACCGGTCCACCGTCCCGATCGTCGCCGCGGCGTCGCAGGCGATTCGCGGCGCCACGCTGGAACCGGGACGCGTGCTCTCAGCGGTGCGCAGGGACCCGCAGGCACCGCTGTTGCGCACCTACCGGGCGGCGTCGCCTGAGGACGAGGCGGACTTCGTGGCCCGCAGCATCGACAAGCTGCTCGGCGGCTCGTCGCTCCACGCGTTCGACAGCGGACGCGTGGACTCCAGGGACGCCGCCGTGCCCGGGCTGTCGTTCTCTGACGTCGCCGTCATGTACCGGACCGACGCACAGGCCCGCCCGATCGTCGAGGCGCTCACCCGAGCCGGCATGCCGTTCCAGAAGAGGTCGCACGACCGGCTGGCGGAGCGCCCGGGCGTCACGGAGATCGCCCGGGAGCTGCGCCTTGCCGGCGCTGACGAGAAGGCCGGCGGAAGCCTTGCCGACCGCGTGCGGAGGGCGGCCGGCAAGCTGCTCGATCGGCCGCTGCGCGGGGACGAGCGTGCGGCGGAGATCAACACGGCCATCGACTTGCTGCTGCCGCTCGCCGAACGGTGCGGCGACGACCTGCCTCGGCTCCTTGCCGAGCTTGCGACAGGGGTGGAGGTCGACGCGCTGGACCCGCGTGCGGACCGGATCTCGCTGCTGACGCTGCACGCCGCGAAAGGACTGGAGTACGAGGTCGTCTTCCTCGTCGGGTGCGAGGACGGGCTGCTGCCGCTCCGTCTTCCGGGCCGGGAGCCGGATGCCGACGAGCTCGCGGAGGAACGCCGGCTGTTCTTCGTCGGCCTGACCCGGGCCCGGTCGTTTCTCTACGTGAGCCACGCCCGGCAGCGGACGCGGCAGGGTTCGCAGTACGACAGCCGGCCGTCGCCGTTCCTGCGCACGATCGACTCCAGCCTTCTCGAAGACGTCGGGGGCCCTGCCGTGTCTCGCCCCCGCACCCGCCAGCCCCGCCTGTTCTAGCCGTTGATCAACCAGTGCCGGCTCAGACGGACGCTCGGAGGCGAAGCCCCCGCGGCGTGACGTGGAAACCCGCGCCGGCGAGTGCCTCGGCGAGCGGAGTGGCCTGGACCGCTGCGCCGTCCGCCCGTTCCACCCGCAGGTCCCCGAGTGCGCCGCTGCGGACGGCGAGGGCGAGCGCGTCGGAGGCGGCCTGGAGCACGCCGGGATCGTCCGACCAGGACAGCAGGGTGCGCCCGCCTCGCTCGACGTAGAGCACGAGCGCGCCGTCAACGAGGACGACGAGGGCACCCGCCTTGCGGCCCGGGCGATGGCCGGCGCCTGCGGTGCCGCGGTCCGGCCACGGCAGCGCCGCTCCGTACGGGTTCGCCGGGTCGGTGGCCGCGAGCACGAGGGCGGGCGACGGCTCGCGCCGGGCGGCGCTGGCGCTGTTGTCGGACTGGGCGCGAAGCCGGTCGACGGCTCCCACCGTTGCGAACTGCGCGGCTCCGAGGCCGGCGACGAAGTAGCCCCGCCGTGCCCGGCCCGACTCCTCGAAGGCGGATAGCACGCGGTAGGCCGCGGCGAAGCCGCCGGGCAGCCGCTCGGCCACCACCGCGCCGCGGGTCACCACGCCGTGGCGGTCCAGCAGGCCTTCGGCGGCGGCGTGCGCCCGCCGGGTCGGGTCCGGCTCCGGGGTGGGCAGCAGCGACCACCGGCCGGCCGCGGTCGGTGGCCCGGTGCGGGACGGCAGTGTGGGCCTGCCGCGCGCGTAGCGGGACCGCGGTCGGCCTGGCCGAGACCGGTGGCTGGGACGGCCACCGCCCACGAGAACCCGCAATGGCGCCAGCGTGTCGTTGGTGAGCCGGCCGGACCACACCAGGTCCCAGAGCACGGCGACCAGCGCGCGGTCGTCGGTGGCGCAGACCGCGTCGGCGATCTGCCGGAAGAAGTACGCACCGCCGCCGCTGAGCAGGTCGAGGACCGCGGCGTGCAAGGGCGTCGCAGGTGGCTCGCCGCTGGTCTCGGGCAGCGTCAGCTCTGCCGTGTCGGCGGGGTGCAGTGTCACCCAGCCGTCCGTCCCGGGCAGCGCCCCCGCCCCGGCCCAGATCACCTCGCCGGCCGTGGTGAGCTCGTCCAGCCAGGCAGGCGTGTACCTCGCGACCCGGGCCGGCAGGACCAGCTGCTCGAGCGCGCTCGCCGGGACGGCGCTCCCGGCGAGCTGCTCGACGGCGCGCAGCACGCCCTCCGGGCCGGTGAGCGAGCTGCCGACGTGCTGCCAGCCCGGCAGGAACCGGGCGAGCGCGATCGGCTCGACCGGCTCTGCCTCCTGCCGCAGCGCGGCGAGCGACCGACGGCGCAGCAGGCGCAGCACTTCGGCGTCGCACCACTCCGCGCCGGAGCGCCCTGGGGTGAACTCGCCGTCGACGACGCGGCCGGTCGCGGCCAGCCTGCGCAGTGTCTCCGTCACCACGGCGGTGCCGAGTCCCAGCCGCTCGGCCAGGTCGGTCGGCCGGAAGGGTGCATGCGTGCGCGCGTACCGCGACACCAGGTCGCCAAGCGGGTCGGCGACCGGCTCCAGGAACGCCTCCGGGATCCCGGCCGGCGGCGGGACCCCCAGCGCGTCGCGCAGCCGGCCGGCGTCCTCGACCGCGGCCCAGCGTTGGTGGCCGGCCACCCGTACCGCGATC
>CAZMXH010000164.1:7245-7545 GCA_964570165.1 uncultured Actinomycetes bacterium | reverse complement strand
TCGCCCGTGGTGCCCGCCGACGCGGCCCGCCGCGGGCTGCGCACCATCGACGCCACCTGCCCGCTGGTAACCAAGGTGCACAACGAGGCCAAGCGGTTCGCACGGGACGACCTGGACATCATCCTGATCGGCCACGACGGCCACGAAGAGGTGGAGGGAACCTCCGGCGAAGCGCCCGAGCACATCCAGCTTGTGGAGGGGCCGGACGACGTTGACAAGGTGCAGGTTCGCGACCCTTCCCGGGTGGTGTGGCTGTCTCAGACCACGCTGTCGGTGGACGAGACGATGCAGACGGTGGGC
>CAZMXH010000164.1:0-7235 GCA_964570165.1 uncultured Actinomycetes bacterium | reverse complement strand
GAGAGCGGTTCCCCGAGTTGCACGACCCGCCCAGCGACGACATCTGCTACGCGACGCAGAACCGGCAGGCGGCGGTGAAGCGAATCGCGCCAGACGCCGACCTCGTCTTGGTGGTGGGATCGGCCAACTCGTCCAATTCGGTTCGGCTGGTGGAAGTCGCCCTGGAGGCCGGAGCGGGTGCTGCGTACCGCATCGACGACGCTGACGAGATCGACGAGTCCTGGCTGGACGGCGTCACCACCGTGGGGCTGACCAGCGGTGCATCCGTCCCCGAGGAGCTTGTGCAGGGTGTGATCGGCTGGCTGGCCGAGCGCGGCTACCCGACGGTCGACGAGGTCCGGGCCGCCGACGAGTCGCTGACCTTCTCCCTCCCCCGCGAGCTGCGCCGCCAATTGACCACGTAAACCACCGCAATGGGTCCCTAACTAGGGATATGGGCCTGGTGAGGGTCGCAATGGCCTGGTGGAGCCGCGCGGCACTTTCACTTACTGCCGCCTCCGGGCCAGAAAGCCTGAGCGATCAGGATCGCCGCCCAGATGCCCAGCGGCCAGACCGGCCAGAACGTGTTGAGCTCGCCGCTGCCCAGGCTCGTGACCCCCCAGATGCCGATCATCACGACGGCCGCCCCGAGCCAGGACTTCCACTCGCCGAGGTACTCCTGGACTTCCTTCTTCCGGCGTTCGTGCTCAGCCGCGGCCTTCCGACGCTCGATCGGTTGCGGCAGGTCGGCGGTGAGCCGGTCAAGCTCGCCGTACGTCTTCGCCTGCCACACCTTGTCGAGACGCGACTGGTACTCGTCCGGGTCGAGCCGTCCCTCGCTGAACGCGTCGCGCAGGTCGCCGGCGACCGTCTCGCGGTCGGCATCGCTCGCCCGTTGGATATCGCGACGGGCAGGCTCGTCGACCATGGTCACACGAGGCCGAGCCGGCGCGCGATGCGTCCCAGGTTCAGCCACCACCCGACGCCGAACACGTGGGGCTTGACGATCGCGGGATCGTCCGGTGCCCACGTGCGCTCGACGACCCGCTCCATGGTGGGCGGCCGCAGGTCATAAGGCACCACACCGCCCACTGACCCCTGCCACGTGCGCTGGTCAGCGGGCTTGCGCAGCTCGGAGACGACGGCCGCGCAAAGCAAGCCGACGCCTGCCAGCGTCACCAGAGTTCGCAGTTTCTGCACACGCCCACTGTAGGACCGTCTCAGCCGTTGGTGCCATCCTTCGGCGAGCGCGACGCGCCCGCGCTCACGCCGTACCTGCCGTCGGTCTCGATCTCGTCAAGGGCGACCAGTGCGTCGGTGGCCGAGGCGACCAGTTCAGGTGCCTGTAGTTGCCGGACGTTGCGTTCGACCTGCGCGGCACCGTCGAGCTCGTCGTCGACGACCTTGAGATCGGCCATCTTGCGCGCCGTGACCAGCACTCGGCTCTCCATTGAGCTGACCGTGTCGTTGTACGCCCGGACGGCGCTGTCGAGTTGACGCCCGAGCCGGCTGAGGTGGCCCCCGAGGGTGGACAGCCTCGAGTGCAGCTCGCGGCCTAGGTCGAGCACCTGCTGAGCATTGCGAGCCAATGCCTCCTGCCGCCAGGTGTAGGCGACCGTGCGCAGTAGCGCGACCAGCGTGGTCGGTGTCGCGAGCACGACGTTGCGCTCGAAGGCGTGCTCATACAACGCTGGGTCCTGCTCCAGCGCGGCACTGAGGAACACTTCGGACGGCACGAACATCACGACGAACTCCGGCGTGGGAGTGAACTGCTCCCAGTACTCCTTGGCGGCGAGCAGGTCGATGTGCGTCTTGAGGTGGCGCGCATGGGCCCTCAGCCGGTCGGCGCGTGTCTCCTCGTCCCGCGCTTCCTGCGCCTCGAGGAACCCGCTGAACGACACCTTCGCGTCCACCACCACGCGCTTGTTGTCGGCGAGCCGGACGACGAGGTCGGGGCGCAGCCTGCCATCGGGGGTGTCGACGGAGGCCTGCTCGTCGAAGTCGACGTGCTCGAGCATGCCTGCGTGCTCGACGACATTGCGCAGCTGAAGCTCGCCCCAGCGGCCGCGAACCTGCGGTGCGCGCAGTGCCGTGACGAGTTGGCGGGTTTCGAGCCGAAGCTGCTCGGAGCTCTTGCCCATGCTCTCGAGCTGCGATCGCAGTTCGGCATACGCCGTGGTGCGCGCCCGTTCCACGTCGTTGACCTGACTCGTGATCTTGTCGAGCTGCTGGCTGAGCGGTTTGACCAGGGCTTCGACAGCCTGCCGGCGCTGGTCAAGCTCGGCCGCGGCGCGCTGCTCGGTGCTCTTCAGACGTTCGCCGGCCAGCTGGAGGAACTGCTCACTGTTACGCCGCAGCGCCTCGCCCGACAGCCGCTGGAACTCGTCGGCCAGCTTCTTCTGCCCGGCGCGAGCGTGGTCGAGCTCGGTCGCGAGCCGGACGTTCTCGGACTCGACCTCCCGCAGCCGCGCCCCCAGGGCTCCGCTTTCGGACTGGGCGGCATCCCGCTCGGCGCGAAGCCGGTCGCGTTCGGCACGAGCGGCATCCCGCTCGGCGGTCACGCCGGCCGAGCGCGCCCGCACCGCGAGCACGCCCAGCACCGCACCGACGGCGAGGCTGAGCGCCAGCAGGATGAGGTCCGTGCCGTTCATGGCCCCTACTCTGCCCGCCCTGACCGACAACACCGCGGAGGCACGGCGAAGCACGTCGCAATGACTGCAGACGACCTGCTGAGCCGTCCACGACCCAGGGCCGTCGCATACCATCGGCAGCAGGTGGTCTGCGATGCCCGGGAAGACCCGCTCCGCGATGGCGCGCGGCGGAGTCCTGCATCCACCTGCGGCCCGGACGACGAACCGGATGCTGCTGGTGGCGCTCCTGCTGGCCCTCGCGACGGGTGCCGGCGCGTTCGCGACCGGGTCGCCGGCGGGCCGGTGGATCGTCGTGGCGCATGCCGTCGCCGGCCTGGCCGTCCTGCTGCTCGCTCCGTGGAAGTCCCGGGTTGTCCGCCGCGGGCTGCGGCGCCGGCGGCCCGGCCGGTGGGCATCGTCCGTGCTGGCCGCCCTGGCACTGCTGACGGTGGCGACCGGAGTCGGGCACAGCACTGGCGTCGTCCGCACGTTCGGCGGTCAGCTGATGCTGTGGCTGCACGTCGCGGCGGCGCTGGCCATCGTCCCGCTCGCCGTCTGGCACGTTGCCGGCCGGGCCCGGCGATCACGTCCGGCAGGTGCGGCGGTTCGGGCCGCCACGGCGGGCACGACGAGCGGACGGCGCGTCCCTCGCAGGGTCGCGCTGCGGACGGGGATGCTCGGGGTGGCCGCGGTCGGGCTCTACGCGGTTGCCGAGTCCGTCGTCCACCTGGCCGGCCTGCCCGGGGCACGACGCCGGTTCACGGGATCGTACGAGACGGGCTCATTCGATCCGGCCGGCATGCCGACGACGATCTGGTTGAACGACCGCCGGCCGGACATCGAGCCGGCGGACTACCGGCTCGAGGTGGCCGACGCGTCCGGCCGCGTCTCGCTGTCGGTCGCCGAGCTCTCGGCGTACGACGTCACGCGCCGTGCGGTCCTGGACTGCACGTCCGGCTGGTACGCCGAGCAGGACTGGACGGGCGCCCCCGTCGCGGCGCTGCTCCGGGACGTGGGGGAGGCCCGCAGCCTCCTCGTCCGGTCCGTTACCGGGTACTGGGTACGGCTGCCGGTCGGCGACGCCGCTGACCTGCTGCTCGCGACGCGCGTGGGAGGACGCCCGCTGTCTGCCGGCCACGGGTTCCCCGCACGGCTAGTGGTCCCGGGACGGCGCGGGTTCTGGTGGGTGAAGTGGGTGGACCGGATCGAGGCGCAGGCCGCACCGGCTTGGTGGCAGCCGCCGTTCCCCCTCGCCTGACGTGCGGCCCACGCAATCGGCGCGTCCCGCCGTACGCTGGACGACTGTGGCGCTCACCATCGGTATCGTCGGCCTTCCCAACGTCGGGAAGTCGACCCTGTTCAACGCGCTGACCAAGAACGACGTGGTCGCGGCGAACTACCCGTTCGCGACCGTGGAGGCGAACGTCGGCGTGGTGGGTGTGCCCGACCCCCGGCTGCCCCGCCTTGCGGAGATCTTCGGCTCGGCCCGCCAAGTGCCGGCCACGGTGCGTTTCGTGGACATCGCGGGCCTGGTGAAGGGTGCCTCCGAGGGACATGGGCTCGGCAACAAGTTCCTCGCCAACATTCGCGAGGCGAACGCGATCTGCCAGGTGATCCGGGTCTTCAACGACCCGAACGTCGTCCACGTCGACGGCACCGTCTCGCCAAAGCGCGACAGGGAGGTCGTCGAAACCGAGCTGATGCTGGCCGACCTGCAGACGATCGAACGCGTCTTGCCACGGCTGCGCAAGGAGGCGGCGCAGGACAAGGACAAGCGGGCGACGGTGGCCGCGGTCGAGCAGGCGCAGGCAGTGCTCCAGCAGGGGCGGACCGTCTTTGCCGCCGGGCTCGACCCGGAGCCGCTGCGCGAGCTGCACCTGCTGACCGCCAAGCCGTTCCTGTACGTGTTCAACATGGACGACGCGACGCTCGGCGACGCCGCGCTCAAGGACGAGCTGCGCGCGCTCGTGGCGCCTGCCGAAGCGATCTTCCTGGACGCGGAGACGGAGGCCGAGCTGGCCGACCTGGATGACGCGGAGGCGCTGGAGCTACTCCAGTCGATGGGCCAGGAAGAAGCCGGCCTGGACATGCTGGCCAGGGTCGGGTTCGAGACGTTGGGTCTGCAAACGTTCCTGACAGCGAACCGCAACGAGGCCAGGGCGTGGGAGATCCGCAAGGGCGCCACCGCGCTCGAGGCGGCAGGTGCCGTACACACCGACTTCCAGCGGGGGTTCATCAAGGCCGAAGTGGTCTCGTTCGACGACCTGGACGCCGCGGGTTCGATGGCAGAGGCCCGTGCGCGCGGGCTGGTCCGGATCGAAGGCAAGGACTACGTCATGGCGGAGGGGGACGTGGTCGAGTTCCGGCACGGCGCGGCGTCCAGAAGCGCCCGCTAGCCCCCGCGTGACGCCGGCCGCACCGGCAGCCCAGAGGCCGGCCGCTCGCCAGCTGCTGGGCACGTCTGGGCCGATGCTGCCGGCGCCCCGCGCAGCGTCATGTGAGGCTGCGAGAGTGGCGTCCGCCGTCACCCTCGATGCCCCAGGAGACAATGCGCTGCGGGTAGATCCGTATCCGGGGCTGCGGTTCGGGTAGCGCCTCCGCGCGACCGCGGACTTCGACGCCGCGGGGCTGCCAGGGCGGCAGGACGTCGTCGACGACCAGGGCGGCCGTGCCCGTCCGGGCGACGTCCCGGTACTTCTTGGTCGCAGCGAAATCGTGCCCGGACACCTCGACCACGCCCGCTTCGTGGTCGATCGACCAGCCGACGGGTGTGACGTGCGGCGTGCCGTCCGCACCTATCGTGGCGATACGGGCAAGGCGGCGCTCGGACTGGAGGTAGTGCATTTCGGCCTCGGTGAAGATGCTCATCGCGCGCTCCGTGCCAGCGCGGGGATCAGCACGGCGCCCACGACGACGTGCAGGAGGACCAGGACGACTGCGGCAGCGGTCTTCGTTGCGGCCGTGGCGGGCATGCCCAGCGACGCCACGAGTACGGTCACCGCCCCAGCGGTCCAGATCGTGCGGGCGCGCCCGGCGAACCGCTCCAGGACGGCCAGCGCTGCCCAGGCCGCGCCGGAGGCCAGGAGCGCGGTGACGATGACATGGCCCAGGGTCACGGTCATGGTGCCGGCGCCGTTCCAACTCTCGACGACGAGGTCGTTGCCGAGCAGGGGTACGGATACCAACCACACGAGGGAGGCGGCAAGCGTGGCACCGGCAGCGGCGGCCGCTCTGCCGCGCAGCCGGGTGCTGCGGGAGGTAAGTGCGGGTGCGGACATGAGATCCTCCTCAAGAAAGTTCACGCTGTGTGCACTTTGCTAAAGTACACATCGTGTGAAGTTCTCGCAAGTGGCAACTACACGGATTGTGAAGATTATTTCCTAGGAGGGCTGGATGGCCCGGTCCGAGCCGATGAACGCACGCAGCCGGCGCACGTGTGCGGCTCTGCTATCCGCGACGCGCAGCTTGATCGAGGAGGAGGGCCTTGAGGCTCTGACGATGGCCGCGGTGGCGAGGCGGGCGGGGGTATCGCGCCGGGCCGTCTACCTGCACTTCTCGAGCCGCGCGGAACTGCTGGCGGCGCTGCTTCGGCATCTGGGCGAGGCCGAGGAGCTCGGCGTCTCGCTGCAGCGCGTCTGGGACGCAGGGGACGCCGTCGCGGCGGTCGACGAGTGGGCCCGGCATCTGGCCAGGGCCCACCCGCGGATACTCCCGATCGCGCGGGCGGTCGAGCAGGTGCGCCGTACCGATCCCGACGCCGGGGCCATGCGCGAGGAGATGATGCGGCGGTGGTCCATGGGGTGCCGGCGGCTGATGACGTGGTTGGCGGACGAGGGGCGGCTCGCTCCGGGGTGGACGGTCGACTCCGCGGCCGACATGCTGTGGGCTCTGATGTCGTGGGACGTGCTGGAAGGCCTGCTGGTCGACAAGGGTTGGTCGCGCGAGCGCTACGCGGAGCACATGGCGCTGCTGTTCCGGTCGACGTTCGTTCGTTCCGCTGCCTGAACGGGGTCCTCGCTGCCGCTACGAGTGGCGCGCCGCGACCTCGTCGATGCGTTCGGCCAACTCGACATCGCGGGAGGTGACGCCGCCTTCGGAGTGGGTGGCGAGGGTGAACGTCAGCGTCCGCCAGCGGATGTCGATGTCCGGATGGTGGTTCATCTCCTCGGCGATCTCGGCGACCTCATCGACGATGCGGATGGCGGTGGGGAAGTCCGGTGCGTCGAATGTCCGGGTGATCTGGGACTCGTCGCCAGACCAGTGAGGCAGGTCGCCAAGTGCGGCGCGAACCCCGTCCGCTCCGAGAAGGGTCATTCGTCACGTCTCCTTGCGGCCGCTCGGCGGGCGTGTCGGTCCCTCACGAGGGTTTCAGGCCGTGCGACAGATTACAACCATGGCTAACGTGATCAGTTGCCGCCGGCGTAATCGCGGGCGCCGCGGCGGAAGATCTTGGAGCCGAGCCAGACCACAGGATCGTACTTGCGGTCCACCACGCGCTCCTTCATCGGGATGATCGCGTTGTCCGTGATCGTGATGTTCTCCGGACACACCTCGGTGCAGCACTTGGTGATGTTGCACATACCGATTCCGGCCTGCTCGTATGCGAGGCGACGCCGGTCGTTGGTG
>CAZMXH010000163.1:3041-7548 GCA_964570165.1 uncultured Actinomycetes bacterium | reverse complement strand
CTGATAGAACGGATCTGGGGCGCGGACTACGTCGGCGACACCAAGACGCTGGACGTCCACGTCAAGCGCCTACGGGCCAAGGTCGAACCCGAACCGGCCAGGCCGGCGCATCTGCTGACCGTCCGCGGGCTGGGCTACAAGTTCGAGCCCTAGCCCAGCGAGATCGTCCTCACTCGAGAACGTCCGCGTAGATCCCGTCAGCGGACTGCACGACCGCGTCGACGGTCGCGCGCGGCGCCGCGCCGAAGATGAACTCGACTTCGATCAACCTGCCTGGGACGGCACCGGCATTCTCGACGTCCAGCCGCGCGCCGCTCGGGCCGAGCGACGCGTAACCGTTGGCGGGGACGGTGAGCGGACCGCCTTCAGGCTCGGCCTCGGCGGAGCCCACCCGCACCTGCACCAACTCGTCCTCGCTGCCGTCGTTAGCAAGGTTCGCCAGGACGGTGGCCCGGTCGCTCGCCTCGTCCGCGACGACGACGATGCCACCGATCCGGATGTCGCCGGCCTCAGCGCTCACCCCGCGGTGCCGGTCGCTCGACCATTGGGTCTGCTCACGGACCCCGCCGCACCCGGCAATCACCAGGCCGAGGGCGAGCACGGCAGCGAACACCGCCGGGCGGCGGACGATGACGGACAGCACGGACTGGAACTCCTTCACCGGGTGAAGCCGAGGTTGACGAGGACCAGGGTACCGACCCGCTCAGCTGGCCGTGCTCCGGATCAACAACATCACGACCGCCAGCAGCCCGATGCCGACGACCGCCAAGAACGGCGCCCGGGGCGGCAGGCGCCGCCGCCCACCACCGGCGGCCGGACCGGCCAGCATGGCCGCCACCGCCAGGACGCCGAGCTCCCAGCCCGAGGGCGCGCCGACGGGCCCGAAGACGAGCAGGAGCATGGCGCCCAAGAGCAGCGCGACGGTCGTCAACCTGAGAGCGGGAGGTGCCATCCGGTGCGGCAGCCCGAGCACCCCGGCGCTGCGGTCGGCATCGAGGTCGGGCAGCACATTCGCAGCGTGAGCACCTACGCCCAGCATCGCAGCAGCACCGAACATCCAGGCAGGCGGCAGCCCGGCAAGCGGCGCGACCAGCCAGACGACGACCGGAAGCAGGCCGAAGGCGAGCGCGTATGGCACCCATGACCACCAGGTTCGCTTGAGCCCGAGGTTGTACGCCCACGCGCCCGCGACGGCGACCAGGTGGACGGACCCGGGGGCGAATCCAAGAGACAGCGACAGCACCACGCACGCCGCAGCGGCCGCGCCGATCGCGACCGCTACCGTCCGCGGCGCCAACAGGCCCAGCGCAACCGGCTTGTCGGTGCGCCCCGCCGACCTGTCGCGGTGCCTGTCGACGAGATCATTGAGCCATCCGACGGACAACTGCCCCGTGAGCACCGCGGCCGCGAGCAGGCCCGTCCGCGCCCAGCTGGTCCCCATCGCGGCGGCGAGCGCGGAGGCGAACGCTGTGACCGCTGCCGTGGGCACCGGATGGCTGGCCCGGACCAGTGCAGGCGCCGCCCGCCAGCCGCCGCTACCCGCCAAAGCACACCCCTGCCCCGATTGTCAACCCCTCGACTCGCGCCTGACCAGCGCAAATGTATCGGCTGTCCGGGACGGTCCGTGTTATCCTAGTCGCGGAAAGGGGACAGAAACATATGGCTTTCAAGGTCGGCGAGACGGTGGTCTACCCGCACCACGGGGCTGCGCTCATCGAGGCGATCGAGTCCCGTGTGATCAAAGGGGAGGAGAAACAGTACCTCGTCTTGAAGGTCGCCCAGGGCGACCTTACTGTTCGTGTCCCAGCAGACAATGTCGACCTGGTCGGCGTCCGTGACGTGGTCAACCAGGAGGGCCTCGACCGGGTGTTCGAGGTGCTCCGTACGCCGCACACCGAAGAGCCGACCAACTGGTCGCGCCGGTACAAGGCCAACCTCGAGAAGCTGGCGTCCGGAGACGTCATCAAGGTCGCAGAGGTGGTGCGCGACCTGTGGCGCCGGGAGCGCGACCGCGGCCTGTCCGCAGGTGAGAAGCGCATGCTCGCCAAGGCCAGGCAGATTCTCGTCTCCGAACTCGCACTCGCCGAGCGCACCAACGAGGATAAGGCGGAGAAGCTGCTCGACGAGGTTCTCGCTGGCTGAGCGCATGTCGTGGCGACCGGGCTGATCCTGGCCGCCGCCGGCCGTGGCGAGCGGCTCGGCACGGGCGAGCCGAAGGCGCTGTGCCGGCTTGCCGGTGAGCCGGTCATCGTGCACGCCCTGCGTGGTGCGTTGTCGTCAGGGGTGGTCGACGTCGTCGCGGTGGCCGCGCCGCCCGGCAGGGTCGATGACGTGCGGGCTCTCGTTGCCGCCGGCGTTGCGGACGTCACCGTCGTGCCGGGAGGGTCAGACCGCCCGGAGTCCGTCGCGGCCGCGCTTGCGTCGCTTCCCCGCGACGTCGAGACCGTCCTCGTCCATGACGCCGCCCGCTGCCTGACGCCCCCGGAGGTTTTCGTAGCCGTCGCCCGGGCCGTCGCGGAGGGCGCCGGGGCCGTGGTCCCTGCGATCGCCGTCGCGGACACCATCAAGCGGGTCGCGGGCGAGCAGGTGGTCGGGACTCCAGACCGCGGTACGCTGCGTGCCGTGCAGACGCCCCAGGGCTTCCGCCGCGACGTCCTCGAACGGGCTCACGCCGCCCGCGCCAAGGGGGCCACCGACGACGCCGGCATGGCCGAGCTTGCCGGCTTCCCCGTCCGGGTGGTCCCGGGGCACGACGAGGCATTCAAGATCACCCGATCGGTAGACCTGCTGCTCGCCGAGGCGATCCTGTCGCGCCGGGAGGGATCCCGGGCGGTCCCGGGAGACTGACCGGCCATGACCCCGCGCGTGGGCCTCGGAGTCGATGTCCACCGGCTGGCTGCTGGCCATCCCTGCTGGGTGGCGGGCCTGTACTGGCCGGAGGAGCCGGCGGGTTGCGTCGGCCACTCGGACGGCGACGTGGCCGCGCACGCCGCGTGTGACGCCCTCCTCTCCGCGGCCGGGCTCGGTGACGTGGGCGCCGTGTTCGGGACCGACGACCCGGCATGGGCGGGTGCCTCCGGGACGGCGATGCTGCGGGAGTGCGCGCGGCTGGTGGCGGAAGCCGGCTACTCCGTGGGCAATGTCGCGGTCCAGGTCATCGGCGTCCGTCCCAAGATCGCGCTACGGCGGGCCGAGGCCGAGGCCGCTCTCACCGCCGCGGCGAGCGCGCCCGTCGCGGTGCTCGGGACCACCACTGATGGGCTCGGTCTCACCGGCCGCGGCGAGGGTCTGGCCGCCGTCGCGACCGCGCTCATCGTCGGCTGACTCCTCCCGGGACGTTGGAGGGCCCAGCGCGAGCATCGTCAGCATGAGGACGAGCAGGCCCACGGTCCAGCCGCCGACGATGTCGCTGAGCCAGTGGTAGTCCATCACGACCATGATCGCGCCCACGACTGCGGCGAGGAGGGCCGCTGCGAGCAGGCCGCGGCGCAACAGCCGCGGATCTGGCCGCAGGCCGCGGCGGCCGAATAGCAGCACAGCAAGGAGTGCCCAGGTCAGTGCCGCGTTCGCGGCATGCCCGGACGGGAACGCCTCACCGACGCCGTGCAGGATGTCGATGTCCCGGTAGGGCGGCGTCCGGCCGAGACCGTCCTTCACCGCCTTCCCCACCAGATAGGCGGCGCCGAGGCCCACCAGCACGGCGATCACCGGCTGCGGCCGCCGCTGCCGCCAGGCTACGAAGGCGCCCGCCGCCAGCAGGATCGGCACCGTCAGCCAGCGCTGGCCCGGCCGGGAAAGCACGTTGAGCAGGGTCTTGCCCGTCCCCTCAGGAACGTGCGGTTCCAGCAGTTCGTGCACGTGCCAGTCCGCGGCGATGAACGGGCCGCGGACCACGACTTGCCAAACCATGAGGGCGAGCGCCAACGCCGCGATGGCCGCACCGGCGACGAACGGCCGCCACCACGGCTGTGCGTTGCGCAACGGCGTCACGGCCCAGGGTCCATCGTCGATCGGCATCGGTCGACCCCATCATCGCGGATACAGTTGTGCGGTGGCCTTCCGCTTGTACGACACCGCCAGCCGCGAGGTCCGCGAGTTCCACCCGGTCCACCCGGGCCAGGTGGGGATCTACCACTGCGGGCTCACGGTGCAGGGCGCGCCGCACATCGGCCACATCCGCAAGGAGGTCGTGTTCGACGTCCTGCGCCGATGGCTGGAGCACGCTGGCTATCGGGCCACCGTGATCGCCAACGTCACCGATATCGACGACAAGATACTGCTGCGGTCGGCGGAGGCTGGCGTACCGTGGTGGGCGCTCGGATACGCCAACGAGCAGGCGCTCAACGACGCGTACGCGGTCCTGGGCTGCCTGCCGCCCACCTACCAGCCGCGGGCCACCGGACACATCCCCGAGATGATCGAGTTGATGACCGAGTTGGTCGGGCGCGGCCACGCGTACCCGGCCGAGGATGGGTCCGGCGACGTCTACTTCGACGTCCACTCCTGG
>CAZMXH010000163.1:0-3031 GCA_964570165.1 uncultured Actinomycetes bacterium | reverse complement strand
CGAGTTGTCCGGGCAGCGGCTCGAGGATATGAGGGACGCCTGTGACGCCGACCCGCGAGGCAAGCGGGATCCGCGCGACTTCGCACTGTGGAAGGGGCGCAAGCCGGAAGAGCCGATCAGCGCGTCCTGGCCGTCCCCGTACGGCCGGGGCCGTCCCGGTTGGCACCTCGAGTGCTCGGCGATGGCGGCCAAGTACCTCGGCGAGGAGTTCGACATCCACGGCGGAGGTATCGACCTGCTGTTTCCGCACCACGAGAACGAGTTGGCGCAGTCCCGCGCCGCCGGGCATCCGTTCGCCCGGTTCTGGATGCACAACGGCCTGGTCAACCTCAGCGGATCGAAGATGAGCAAGTCCGTGGGGAACTACCTGCTGGTCTCCGAGGTGGTCCGCCGCATCCGGCCGGTGGAGCTCCGGTACTACCTGATCTCGGGCCACTACCGCAGCGGCCTCGACTTCAGCGAGGAGGCCATGGCCGATGCCGGCGCGGCCTACCGGCGCGCGGAGGGATACGTGCTGCGGGCGAGCGAGGTGGCCGCGGGTGCCGACCCGGCGTCGGTGCCGCTGCCCGCGACCTTCACCGCCGCGATGAACGACGACCTGCGGGTTCCGGAGGCGCTCGCCGTCATGTTCGACCACATCCGCGACGGGTACACGTTGCTCAAGGACGGCGACTCCCTCGCCCTGCGGCAGAATCTGGCCGCCGTGCGGCACATGCTGAGCGTGCTCGGCCTCGACCCGCTGTCCGAGCCGTGGTCCCGGATGGACGGCGGCGCGCTGGGCACCGGACGGCTCCGCGGCGTCCTCGACTCGCTGGTGACTTCGCTGCTCAAGCAGCGAGACGAGGCCCGGGGACGCAAGGACTACGAAACGGCGGACGCTATCCGGGCGCAGCTGACCGCCGCCGGGATCGTCGTCGAGGACACGCCGGCGGGCCCACGGTGGGAGCTGGCAGTCCCCGACCACATCAGCGAACCGCCGGGTGGGCTCGCACCGTAACCGTGATCAGGTGAGGAACAGGCACGATGGCGACCAACCGACGGCGCCGGGGAGCCGTGCGCAAGCCCGGCACGAAGAAGGGCGCCGTGGTCGGCTCGGGTGGGCAGCGGCGCAAGTCGTTGCGCGGCAAAGGCCCGACTCCTCCCGCCGAACTGCGTCCCGGGCATCCCAAGCGCCGTCGTGCCGCCGCCGCTGCTGCCAAGCCGGGGCGGGCCGCGCGGAACCGGCAGGCCGGTGCGACGGAGACGGTCGCCGGCCGCAACGCCGTCGTCGAGGCGCTGCGGGCCGGAGTCCCGGTACAGGCGCTGTACGTGGCCGAGCGCATCGATGCCGACGACCGGGTGCGCGAGGTGCTCAAGATCTCCGCGGAGCGGCACCTGCCCGTGCTGGAGGCGCCGCGCCAGGAACTTGACCGGTTGACCGGCGACGCCGTGCATCAGGGCGTCGCCCTCACAGTGCCGCCGTACCGGTACGCAGCCCCGGCTGACCTTGTCACGGCCGCGTTCGAAGCCGGCGAGCCACCGCTGATCGTGGCGCTGGACGGCGTGACCGACCCGCGCAACCTGGGCGCCGTCGTCCGGTCGGCGGCAGCGTTCGGCGCCCACGGAGTCGTGGTGCCGGAGCGCCGCAGCGCGGGGATGACCGTGGGCGCCTGGAAGGCGTCGGCGGGCACGGCGGCTACCGTTCCCGTGGCGCGTGTCACCAACCTCGCCCGCCAACTCCGGGCGTACGCCGACGCGGGCCTGTTCGTGGTCGGTCTCTCCGGTGCTGGTGAGGTCGAGATCGGGGAGATCGAGGTCGCGGACGAGCCGCTGTGCCTGGTCGTCGGTTCCGAGCGCGCGGGGATGTCCCGCGTCGTGGCACAGGCGTGCGACCAGGTGGCGCGCATCCCGATCGCGGGCGGCGTCGAGTCGCTGAACGCCGGGGTGGCCGCCGGCATTGCCCTCTACGAGATCGCTCGCGCGCGCCGCTGACGGCCAGGAACGGCGTCGCTGGGGTCTGCAGACGGCGACCTCAAGAGGGAAACATCACCTTGGTGATCAAACCGTCGGCCATTTGGCCGCATCCGGCCTTCCGTCGCAAGTTTGATCACCAAGGTGAAGTTTCCCTCTTGAGGATCTACCTCGGAGGGACGCCCGCCTGGTGGCCCAGCGCGATGACTCACTCAGGCGAAGCCGAACACGGGCGGGAACACCAGGACTACCGTCCATGCCCACGCCGCGTACACGCTGAGGTAGCGGGTCTGCCAGCGCTCGAGCGGGGCGAACGGCTGCCGCCGCCGGATGAACCGCAGCAGCAGCCACGCGGACCATGCCAGGTTGGCGAGAAGGATGATGTTCTCCCCCAAGGCCGCCGACCGGTTCGGGGTGAAGCCCCACTCGGTGATTCGGCTGGTCAGGGCAAGCAGCACGACGATGTCGATGATCAGCGCGCTCACGACCAGGGCGAACTGGAGCTGGTCGAATATGCCTGGCCGGGCTCCCGGGTCACGCGCGGAGATCGCGTAAAGCAGCAGACCGAGGACGACCGCCAGCAAGAGGTCGAAGATGATCAGCAGGTCGCGGTCGACGTCCAGGCCGACGCCGGTCCAGACGATTGCACCGAGAAACGCGAGCAGGACGGCCGCGAACAGTGGCGTGAACAAGCGAGTGAGTACGGGTGCCATGTTCTCGATCACGCTTTGCTTGGCCTCTACCAGCCATGCAGCGATGACGACAGCCCCCATCGCGCCGCATGGCAGCAGCCATTCCTCGACGAACTGCGCCGTGTCGACGCCGATCCCGTTGAAGATCGCGATGGTCAGAGCCATGAGGACGCCGCCGCCGAGCGCGATGAGGACGAAGTAGATGAACCACTCGCCGGTGAAGCGAATGAAGTCCATGCGCTTGCGATCCGAGCGCCAGTCGCCGGCGGCATAGGCCACACCCACGACGAGCCAGAGGGCGAGCGGTAGGTGGATCGCCGTCAGCGTGTGTGTCTGCGAGCCCTCGTCCAGCGGGAACGCGTTAACGCCGATCGCGCCGATCGCGAACA
>CAZMXH010000162.1:0-7565 GCA_964570165.1 uncultured Actinomycetes bacterium | reverse complement strand
GGTCGCCGATGATCTCGAAAAGGGTCGCGGTCTCGGACTCGGTGAGGGCAGCTGAGGGTTCATCCATGATCAAGATTCGGTCGTCGAACGAGAGCGCCTTTGCGATCTCGACAACCTGCTGCTGAGCGACCACCAGCTTGCCCACCTTCGTCCGCGGGTTTAGCCAGATGCCGAGTCGCTCGAACAGCTTGGCTGCGCGTCGGTTCAGGTCACGGTCGTCGATAAAGAACCCCAGGCCCCTGCGCTTCTCCCGGCCGACATAGATGTTCTCCGCGATCGGGCATTAGGGACAGTTCCTGGTGGATGATGCTGATGCCCAGCGCTTGCGCAGTGTGCGGGCTGTCGATTTCGACCGGTCTGCCGTCGATGCAGATCGTCCCGGCGTCCTTCGCATAGATGCCGGCCAAGATCTTCATCAGGGTTGACTTACCCGCCCCGTTCTCCCCGACGACGGCATGTACCTCGCCCGCCCGCAGGTCGAAATGCATGTCGGACAGCGCCTGGACTCCGGGAAAGCTCTTGCTGATCCCCTCGAGCCTGAGCAACTGATCGCTCACTGTGCTCCAGTTCGTGGTGGATGAGCGCCGGATGCCGACCACCGAGCACTACGCCAGAGGTCGGATGAATCCGATCGTAGCGATGCGACGAAGCATGTCAATGACCGTAACCGCAACGATACATCCGAGGTGCAGCGGCGAGGACCGTCGAGGCAAGCAACAGGTCTCGCCCCGGCGGTGCCATCCCAGATAGCCAACAGATTACATCCGACGTCGGATCACTAGTGTGAAAAGTGTGCCTTGACGGCGGCTTTACCGCAGTTACACTCAGGATTCATCCGATCTATTCGGGAGGGAGTGCCTCATGGCTCCACAACCTCGGTTGGTGACCCGCCGCACGCTCCTCAAGTCGACGCTTGCCGCCGCCGGCGGCCTCGCTCTTCCGGGGATGGTCGCCCGGCCAGCGCTCGCAGACGCGCTTGACCTGTACGAGCCGAACTGGGACTCACTCGACCAGCATCCCTTGCCGAAGTGGTTCGAGGACGCCAAGGTCGGCATCTTCATCCATTGGGGGGTGTTCTCGGTGCCCGCCTGGGGCCCGCGCGGCACGTACGCGGAGTGGTACCCGGTCTACATGCGGCAGCCTTGGCACCAGACGTATGCCTACCACCGGCAGACGTACGGGGAGAGCTTCAGGTACCGCGACTTCATCCCGATGTGGCGCGCCGAGCACTGGGACGCGGACGCGTGGGCGGAGCTGTTCCATGCGGCCGGTGCCCACTACGTAATTCCGGTCGGTGAGCACCACGACGGCTTCCCGTTGTGGGATTCCCAGTACAACCAGTGGAACTCGGTGCAGATGGGTCCGGAGCGCGACTTCGTCTCCGAACTCGGTCAGGCCAGCCGGCGCCTGGGTATGAAGTACGGGCCGTCATACCATGCCTTCCTCAGCAACTACAGCCCGGAGCACGACGGGCCGCACCCGTGGTACCAGTCCGGCGCAACGCGGGCGCAGTACATGGAGATGACCAACGCCAAGCTGCGCGAGCTGGTGGAGCTGTGCGACCCCGACATCATGTGGCTCGATGGAGACTGGAACTACAGCTACACCGTCTACCAGACGCTGCCGACGCTCGCTTGGTACTACAATCGGGCGGCGGCTCGCGGTCAGAAAGTCGCAGCCAACGACAGGTTCGGCAGGGTCCGCGGAGAGCACGGCGACTTCTACACCCAGGAGTACGACTACGACGCCGATCAGGGGATCCAGCATTACTGGGAAAACACCCGCGGCATGGCCGGCTCGTTCGGGTACAACCAGAACGAACCACCCGAGGACTACCTCACACTTGGCGAGCTGATCGAGCTACTCGTCGACACGGTTGCCCGGGGCGGCAATCTACTGCTCAACGTGGGCCCGCGCGCAGACGGGACGATCAACGACATCCAGACCGAACTGCTGCTCGGGATGGGCCGTTGGCTTGAGGTCAACGGTGAAGCGATCTACGGCTCGCGGGCCCACACCGTCCAGTCCGGCGAGACCCGCGAAGGGCACGCTGTCCACTACACGGCGAAGGAGAAGCCCGACCGGGTCTACGCGATTCTTCTCAGCGAACCCGGCGATGTCGTGACCTTCGACGCTGAGGAACTGCCGGAGCTTCGGCCGAGCGACCGTGTACATCTGCTCGGCGCTCCACCGCACCTGAACTGGCGCAGGGTTGGCAACGAGGTGCGGGTCGCGATCCCGCGCGGCGTCGATCTGGGAGAGCAACCGGCCTATGTCTTCAGGTTCCAGCGCCACGGTATTCCGTCGTAAGTACTGCCTGCGGCGATGCTGGCATACTTAGGTGCAATTCAGGCTGAGAAGGTTGTCCCATGGCCGTTACCGACGAGGCGATTCTCAAGATCAAGGAGATGATCGTCAGTGGTGAGCTGCGGCCAGGCGACCGGCTACCCCGCGAGGCCACCCTCGCCGAGCGGCTCGGATTAGCCCGCAACTCGCTTCGGGAGGCGGTTCGGGCGCTGGCTGTAATGCACATCCTCGATGTTCGCCAGGGTGACGGCACCTACGTCACCAGCCTGGACGCGCCGCTGCTGCTGGAGGCTTTGAACTTCGTCGTCGACTTCCATCAGGACGACTCGGTGTTGCAGTTCTTCGAGGTGCGGCGGATCATGGAGCCTGCGGCGGCGTCAATGGCGGCGGCGCGGGTCACCGATGACGAGCTGGCGACCATGCGGAAGATTCTCGACCAGATCGACGCGACAGCGTCGGCGGACGAACTCGTCGCGAATGACCTCGAGTTCCACCGCAGCATCGCCCAGGCGTCCGGGAACAGTGTGTTGAGCTCGTTGATCGACGGGGTGTCCGCGCCGACTCACAGAGCCCGGATCTGGCGGGGTCTGACCGAGCACGGAGCGATCGAGCGCACGCTGAGCGAGCACCGCTCGATCTACGAGGCGATCGCGGCCAGCCAGCCGGACGTGGCCAGGTCGTGGATGACCGTGCACATCGCCGGCGTCGAGCGCTGGCTTCGCCAGGTACTGGTCGAGTAGTTGTCCGCCCTCCTCATGAGTTGTCAGGCCGGACAACTGGCTGGATTTGTCAGGCCGGACAATTGGCTGACCGACATCGATGGGCGCTCCGACGCTGACAGGTCGAGATGGGTCACAGGCCGTAAGTCGCTGTCGCGGTACCGGCAAAGACGGCGTCCGACTCCGCCTTCGACAGGCCGGCGAGGCATGCGCGGGCGGCCTCGAGCACGTCATCGTACCGGGCCGCCAACGTGCACACCGGCCAGTCCGAACCGAACATCAGCCGTTGCGGGGTGAACAGCTCGATCAGCCGGTCGACGTACGGCCGGAGGTGGTCGACCGTCCATGCGTTCCAGTCGGCCTCGGTCACTAAGCCGGACACCTTGCACGCGACGTTCGGCAGCGCGGCCAGTTCGGCCAGCCGGGTGGCCCACGGCTCGACCTCACCAACGGCGATCGGCGGCTTAGCGCCGTGGTCGAGCACGAAGGACAGCCCGTCCAGGGCCGCCACCGTCCGGCTTGCCGCAGGTAGCTCGCGGGTACGGACCAGCAGGTCATAAACCAGCCCGTGGTCCGCCAGGACAGCGAGCCCCCGGAGCACGTCGTTACGGCTTAGCCAGTCGGGATCCGGCTCGTCGTGAACCTGGTGCCGCACGCCAACCAGTCGTTCACCCCCCGGAAGCTCGCGCAGCCGGGCCAGCCGGTCCGCCAGATCCGCAGCCCTGAGGTCAACCCAGCCAACGACACCACCGATCAGGCCGTCGGACGATTCAGCCGTGGTCAGCAACTCCTCAGTCTCGGCCACCTCTGACACCGCCTGGACGACGACCGTCCTGGCGACACCAGCCGACGCGGTGACCCCGCGCAGGTCATCCAGGTCACGGCGACGCCGCAGGGGAGCAGCCGGCCCGGTCATCCAGGGGTAGTCCCGTACGGCGGGATCCCACAGGTGGTGGTGCGCATCAACGATCACGGCGACGCCCCGTGCGGGTGGCCGAAGCCGACGGCTCAGGGGTGGGCGCAGCTGGATCCAGCAGCCCGGCGGCGGTCAACTCCTCCCAGACGGCCGCCGGTACGGGGGTCGTTAGCAGATCGAGGTTCCGCTGAATCTGATCGGCATTCTCGCTACCGATGGCCACGCTGATCACAGCCGGATGCGCCAGCGGGAACTGCACGGCGGCGTTGGGCAGTGTGGTGCCGTGCCGCTCGCAGACGTCCGCGATCCTTCGTGCCCGATCGACCAGGTCGGCGGGTGCAGGCTGGTAGTCGTAGAACGTCGTCTCGGGTGGCCGCGGCTCGGCCAGCAGGCCGGAGTTGAACACCCCCACCGCGATCACCCCGACGCCCCGTTGTTCGCACAGCGGCAGCAGGTCGTTGATAGCGCCCTGCTCCAGCAGCGTGTAACGACCCGCCAGCATGACCAGATCGATGTCCGTGTGCCGGACGAACTTCGCGGGCATCTCGGACTGCTTCATGCCCACGCCGATCGCGCGCACGACTCCCTGGTCCCGCAGTTCCGCGAGCGCCGGATACCCCTCGTCGACCGCCTGTGTCCAGTGCTCGTCTGGGTCATGCAGTAGCAGCACGTCCACCCGGTCGAGCCCCAACCGCTCCAGGCTTTCCTCCACCGACCGAAGCACGCCGTCACGGCTGAAATCCCATACCCGGCGGTGGGTCGCTGGCACGTCGAAGCCCAGTTCGTCCCGGCCGTGGTCCGATCCCGTGGGCACGAGGAGGCGGCCGACCTTCGTCGAGACGACGTACTCATCGCGTGGGTGCTCCCGCAGCACCGCCCCGAGACGTCGCTCCGACAGGCCGAGCCCGTAGTGCGGCGCGGTGTCGAAGTACCGGATCCCGCGGGACCATGCCGCGTCGACCGTTGCAGCCGCCGTCTCATCGCTGATCGCCCGATACAGGTTGCCCAGTTGGGCACAGCCGAGCCCGACGCGTGGCACCGCCCACCGGCCCGGCGTACTCATGACAGCTTCCAGACGAGTGGGATCCCCCTGTCGTTGCCTTCGTAGCTGTCCGGAACCTCCAGCAACTCGGCCATCCGAGCCTGCCAGGGGACGTTCGCAGGGTGTTCTCGCATGGCGTGCCGCATCGCCTGGTAGTCGTCGACCTCGACAAGGTGGAACAGCTCCTGACCGTCACGCCATATACGCCACTGCCGGACTCCCGCCTCGCGGAGCGCGGCGGCCAACCCGGCAGGAATGGTCGCGTGCACGCGGTCGTACTCGGCCTCCTTTCCCGGCTTGAGCCGTGTATGCAAGGCGATCATCTCCATGGCATACCTTCCTCAGTCGGTCAGGTCCCCGGCCCAGACTGGGCCATCAGGGTAGACGTGCTCCGCCCGGGATTCCGGCTTGATCGCTGCGCCCGAACCGGGGGCGGTGGGAGCGACGTAGCGTCCGTTTTCCATGACGACCGGATCGACGAAGTGTTCGTGCAGGTGGTCGACGTACTCGATCATACGGTCGTCCATCGTTCCGCTAACCGCAACGAAGTCGAACATCGCCAGGTGCTGAACGAGTTCGCACAGCCCGACTCCTCCGGCGTGCGGGCACACCGGAACGCCGAACTTGGCCGCCAAGAGCAGGTTGGCGATGTTCTCGTTGACTCCTGCCACCCGGGCCGCGTCGATCTGCGCTATACCGATAGCACCGGCCTGGAGCAGTTGCTTGAAGACGATCCGGTTCTGGACGTGCTCGCCTGCCGCCACCGGGATAGGCGCGATGGCCTTAGCAATGGCCGCATGGCCGAGCACGTCGTCCGGGCTGGTCGGCTCTTCGACCCAGGAGGGGTCGAACGGTGCGAGCTCGCGGATCCACGCGATAGCCGCGTCCACGTCCCACCGCTGGTTGGCGTCGATGGCGATGCGCACGTCGGGACCGACGACATCGCGGGCGATTGCAAGGCGGCGCCGATCACCGCCGAGATCGGCGCCCACCTTCAGCTTGACCTGAGTGAAGCCCTGGGAGATCGCTTCCCTGCACAGCCGTGCCATTCGCTCGTCGCTGTAGCCGAGCCAGCCCGGCGACGTAGCGTACGCGGGGTACCCGTCCGCACGCAGCCGCGCCTCCCGCGCGGCTCGGCCGGGCTCGGCTCGACGGAGGATCTCCAGCGCCTCGTCGCGCGTGAGCGCGTCGGTGAGGTAGCGAAAATCGATTAGTTCGACGATCTGTTCCGGACTGAGGTCCGCGAGCAGCTTCCACAGCGGCTTGTTCTCCCGTTTGGCCTTCAGGTCCCACATCGCGTTGACCACGGCGGAGATCGCCATGTGCATGACGCCCTTCTCCGGCCCGAGCCAACGCAGCTGTGAGTCGTAGACCAGACTCCGAGAAAATCCGCCCAGGTCGTCGAGCGTCTCGTCAAGCGGCAGACCGACGATCATGGGGCGCAATGCGGCGATCGCAACACATTGGACGTCGTTGCCACGACCGATCGTGAACGCGAACCCGTGGCCCTCAAGCCCGTCGTCTGCGTCCGTGCTGACGATGACGTAGGCGGCGGAGTAGTCCGGGTCGGGGTTCATGGCGTCCGAGCCATCCAGCATAAGCGACGTCGGAAACCGAATATCGGATGTCTCCAGGGCAGTGATGCGCGAACCGGCCACCTTTCCTCCTCAGGCGAACCGTAGCGCCCAGATACATCCGATGTCTATGCCGTCAGCCGTGCCCTGCAGTTCAGATCAGCATGCGGGCTGTTCCGGCGGGCTGGCGGGACCCGCCCGTGCGCTCGGGCGGCTGTCGGCCCACCCGTTCACGTTCCGCCGGTCGCTGGCCGCACACCCGGATCTGGTCTGGCGGCACCTGACCGACGCCGCTCTGGTCGCACGCTGGTGGACGCCCGACAACCTCCGCGTCTCGGAACTCGTTTTCGAAACACGACCGGGTGGGCGCGTCGTGCTGGAGTACCGGGATGCCGAGGGCGCCGGCGAGGCCGACCTCGGTCGCCGGCCGCGCCGAGGGAGTCGTCGACGACATACGCCACGCCGAGCGTCTCGCCTGTCGACTCTTCCCCTGCTTCCCGACCGGCGCAGGCACGGACCTCGACGTCCACTACCGGATCACCGACAGCACCGTCGACTCCGCGGACTTCATAGCCGGAATCGAGTTCAGCTTCGGCCAGAGCCTCGACAAGCTCGTGGCGACCCTCGCCGCGCAAGCCACTGACAGCACCGACGACACCAAGCGAGACACCGACACACGGGGCACGATGACAGCGCAGACCGGCGGCCGCAAGGTGGTCGCCAATATGAACCTCTCCCTCGACGGCCACTACGCCGCTCCGTGGGACCCCCAGGACATGATCACGCACGACGCTGCCGATGGTGGACTGCTCATGTCTGCGCGTCGGCGATCTCGTTGTCCCAGGCCCGCATCGCGACGTCGACGACCGCCCGGAGTGTGTCGGCGCTGGCCCCGTCGCGGGCCTGGATCGACAGCCCGTGCAGAAGGATCGGGCGCGACCCGGGGACGGTCTGGCGCAGTGGAAAGCGCAGCAGGCTGCGAAGCGTCCGAAGACCGCGAAGCTCGT
>CAZMXH010000161.1:0-7566 GCA_964570165.1 uncultured Actinomycetes bacterium | reverse complement strand
CAGACAGCCACACCGCCGACGAGACACCCACCTTCGACGACGAACCACCCTTCTAAACCACTCCACCACCAGACGAACTCGTCGCCGTCTGACCCACACGGTGGCGGGAGACGGCCTGCACCGCATACCCCTAGGGGTATAACGTGGGATGGGAGGTGAGAATCAATGGACTACGGCATCACAGTGCGGTTACCGACGCCGTTCGACAAAGCAACCGAGCAGGTGCGGGCAGCGCTGTTGGAGCAGGGCTTCGGAGTGCTGACCGAGATCGACGTGACAGCCACCCTGCGCGAGAAGCTGGGCGAGCAGATGGAGGACTACGTCATTCTGGGCGCGTGCAACCCGCCGCTGGCACATCGAGCGCTCAACGTGGATAGGCAGATCGGCCTGCTGCTGCCATGCAACGTGGTCGTCCGGACCGAAGGGGCCGAGACGGTGGTGGAGGCCCTCGACCCGGAGGTCATGGTTACCGTGACCGGAAGGGACGAGCTGGAACCCGTGGCCAGCGAGGCGGCGCGGCGCATTCGAGCAGCGTTGGAGAAGCTGGCCGCCTGACGTTGTACTCCACCGGGTTGAGACGTTGGACCCTACACCCGAGCGGGGTAGCAGACGGACTCTGAGAGCGCGCCAGGCGGATTGGGGAGGTGCCCTGAGTCAACGGTGGAGGTGGCATGGATGGTCCGCATCCTTGCCGGACTGCTCGGCGTGCATGAGAGGTGGCTGCGCGAGCGCCGATACCGCGTCGACAGATGGGCGACCAACGTGGCCTTGGTCCTAATGCTGCTCGCTGTGCCGGTGACGGGTGCGCTCGGCGTAGCCAGGTACGAAGCCGAGGCCCTGGCCGCACTGGAGAAATCGGTCAACGGCTACAAGACGGTAGCGGTGATAATGGAACATCCCTCGGCGCGGGAAACGCCGCCCGGGGCGTACGGCTTTCCGGTGCAGGTGCTCGCCACCTGGCGGACACCTGACGGCAGGCAGCACGAAGGCCGGATTCCGGCAGATCCGGAGCTCACCGCCGGCTCCGAAGTGCCGTTGTGGGTCGACGCTGACGGCCAGCCGACGGCGGCGCCAAGGAGCCAGGGTGAGATCATCACAACCGCGGTTGCCACCAGTGTGTGGAACCTGGTTCTGATGGAACTGGCCGTCATCGGCGGGTACTGGCTCTTTCGCTGGCTGATGGACCGCTTCCGTATGGCGTCGTTGGGCGCCGAGTGGGCCAGGGTTGAGCCGTGGTGGTCTCAGCGGCAATGAGCGCCGTGCCGCACGCAGCAAGCGGCGCGCCTGCGCATTGCCTCGAGGCCACGCGTCAATCTGCCGCGGCCGACGCTAGGCGCCGTCCAGTCACCTGCGTCAGTTCGATCTCGACGAAGTGATCGTCCCCGCCTTGTAGCCACGGCCGGACGCGAAGCCGGCAGAGCCTGGCGATCTTGTCTGGATCCTCCACGCGGCGCCACCGTCCCACTGCGGTGACGGACCATCCGGTCCGGCCGCCCTCCTCGAAGTGGTCCGCCTCGAACGCAACGACCGCCTTGCAGCGGGTGGCCGCCGCGAGCGCGGATTCGGAGTCAACCCGGAACACGATGGTTCCGTCGTCCAGCGCGAAGTTGACAGGTTCAATGGCGGGAAGCGCCCGCTCAGTGAAGACCACCCGGCCGACGTGTACCGACGCGAGGAGAGCCAGGCACTCCTCCCGGGGGAGGACCTCGAGGCCGGCAGTACCCGTCGTCATAACTTCAGCGTCGGGTCTCGGCCGCTTTGTCAGCGAGGGTCGAAGGTCTGTTGTTGCCAGCCGTAAGACCCCTGCCAAGTGGAAGGATTGGGCGATGAGCAGCCCAGCCTCCGAGGATGCGGACCGCGCCGCCGACCAGCCTGCGCTCAGCGAGATCACCGGCGAGCTCTACGCGGTGCGGCCCGACGAGTTCGTCGCCGCGCGTGACGAACGCGTGCGACAGGCCCGCGCTGCCGGCAACCGAGCGCTCGCCCGTGAGCTGAGCGGTCTGCGCCGGCCAACGCAGAGTGCGTGGCTGGTCAACGCGTTGTCGCGGGATCGGCGTGAGGTCGTCGAGGAGCTACTGGGCTTGGCAGCGGAGCTTGGCCAGGCCCAACAGCGGGCGGCCGGACGGGATCTGCAGGAACTTGCCACACGGCGACGGCGGTTAGAGGCTGCGCTGCTCGACCGAGCCAGCGACCTCGCCGATGCGGCCGGCGTACGGGTGTCGGCGGAGACCCTGCGGGAGGTACAGGAGACGCTCGCCGCGGCGCTCTCCCTACCCGACGTCGCGGCGGAGGTTCGCTCCGGGACGCTCGTCCGCCCAGTGAGCTACGCGGGCTTCGGCACGATGGCGCCGCCGGCTCAGCCGGCGCCGCGCCGCGCGCCACAACGGAAGGACGAGCGCACAACCGACCGTGTACAGCGTGAGCTGACAGAGCGCCGGGTGGAGGAAGCACGAGCCTCCGTGGAGGCGGCGGCGGCGGACTTGGCCGAACGCGAGGACGCCGTGGCCGCGGCGCAGCACCGGGTCGCAGAACTGCGGCATCGGATCGACGGGCTACGGCAGCAGCTTCGCGATCTCGAGCGGGAGACAGCGGCCGCGCAGCGGGAGGCGCAGGCGGAGCTGCGACGCCGTGACCGGGCGAAAGAGGAGCATCGCAAGGCAAGCCAGGCACTCGAGCGCGCCGAGCGCCGGCTCGCCGAGGGTTGACTGTCCGATCGGCGCTCCACTGAACGATCGGTGCCCCAGCGTCGTGCACCAAGCGTCCCGACGAAGTCAGCGAGATCATGCCAAAAGGCGCTGAGGGATTCCCCAATCGCCGCCTTCGGAGCATGCTGATGCCAGAAATTTCAGTTTAGGTCAGCTTCACGGAGTCGATTATGGCCGCGGCAAGGCATCGGGCTCGGAAGCGACGGCCAACTGAGGTCATCGCCGCCGTAGTGGGTGTGGTGGGGGTAGCCGTCGTCTCGGCAGTCGTACTTACCAATGGCAGCGGTGCGCAGGACGATGCCGGTGAGGTGGCCGACACAGTCGATGCTGCGGTCCCTTGTGGCACGACGCTCCGGATCGTCACGGCGACGTCCTTCGAACCGGTGCTTGACGGGGTGGCGTCGCTTATCGAATCCGGAGACGGGTGCGCGCGGCTCGAGATTGAGCTCAAGGACGGGCGTCACGCGCACGAGCGGGTCGCGGAGCTCAACGCCGATCTGTGGATCCCCGACGATGCAGCGTGGGCGGGGGTTCCGAACGCCGCCCGGCTCGACCCAAACGCCGCCGGAGCAGGCACCGTTGTGGCCACCAGCCCGATTCACCTCGTCACCGATGAAGCGACGGCCGGTCTGCTGGCGTCGGCCGGAGAAACCTGGCGGGCGTTGACGGATCTCGCTGCCAGTGAGTCGGACGTCAAGCTCGTGATACGTGATCCTGCGAGCTCGGGCGATGGGCTGGTGGCGGCGGGATCGGTCGGCGAGGCGGTCTGGCTCGACGAGGGCATGGACGCGTCAGCAGCCGCCCTCGTCGCGGCTCTGCCAGCGATCCGGACGGTGACGGAGCATGCCGTGCCGACGGCGGACGGCGAGATCGGCCTGGTGCCGGAGTACGCCCTCGCCACGGATCTCGCCGTGGATGCCCCTGCAAGGCTGCGAGAAGCGACGATCATCCCGGGCTCGGACTACTCCGCCATCATGCGCTATAGCTGGTTCCCCACGACGACGGCGCGGGAGGACCCTGCTCTCGGGCCCGCGATGGACCGACTCCTGTCGGTACTGACAGGGCCCGACGCAGACGGAGCTTTGGCGGCGGCAGGGCTGCGGCGACCGGACGGCACGCTGCCCGCATGGATGACCGGCGAGTTCCCAGCGCGGGAGGCCGAGCCGTTCGAGGTGCGCGGACCGCACCGCGTCGAGCATGTCTTCGCCACCTGGTATCCCGAGGATCGGCTCACGGACGTGCTTGTAGTGATCGATGTGTCGGGTTCGATGGCCGAGGCAGTCCCCGGTTCCGACACTCCGCTCATCGACTTCGTACGCAACGGGGTCGGTGAGCTCGCCGAGCTGCTTCCCGACGAGTCCGAGTTCGCGCTTTGGCAGTTCGGCTCCCAGCTCGACCCGCCTCGGGACCATAACGTGTTGCTGCCTCGTGGCGCGCTCGAACGCCAACATCGGGATGACCTCGCCGCAGCCCTGGATTCACTCGAGGCGCTAAATACGGGGACCGGGCTGTACGACACCATGCTGGCGGCGTATCTGGACGGGCGCGACAACTACCGGGAGGGCACGCCGAGCCACGTCATCGTGTTCACCGATGGCAGGAACGAGGACGACCCTGACGCGATCACCGAAGCGGAGCTCACCGAGGAACTTGCCGCCGCCAACGACCCCGAGCGCCCTGTGCAGCTCACGCTGATCACCTTTGGCCCGGAACCGGAGACCGAGGTGCTGTCCGACGTTCTGGAACCGGTCGACAGCTACATCGCACCATTGACGGCGGCTGGGGACGTCGGAGTGGTGTTCCTGCACCTCGCCGCCGGGGGCATTCACCGCTGACGCTCGATGATGCGGCGTAGATCACGCTCGTCACGGCGGGCTCCGCTGCCACCTCTCGCCCAGATCACCCTCACCCGCGCCGCCCGGTGCTCTCATGTCCCTCTGCGGACGTCTTGACCCGGTGAGAGCGAACAGTGAGCGGCCGGAGACCGGCCTGGTCGATGCTGGCGGCAACGGAATCCGATTCAGGAGGAGCCATGACGACAGTGCAACCGGAACAAGTTCCGGCGTCCGCCGAGGAGTTGGCCGAGCGGCTGCTGACCAACGCCGTGACGACGATGGAGACGATCAGCGTCCACCTCGGGGTGGTGCTAGGGCTCTACCGCGCTCTCGCGGACGGTCCGCTCGACCCACGAGAGCTGGCTCGGCGGGCCGAGATCCACCCGCGCTATGCGCGGGAGTGGCTCGAGCAGCAGGCGGTGGCCGGCTTCGTGCACGCCGAGGACGCCGTCGACGCCTACGCGCGGCGGTTCGCGCTGCCCAACGAGTACCGCGAGGTGCTCGTGGACGAGGACAGCCCCACCTATCTAGGCAGCCTTCCGGGGTTCGCCGGGGGCATGGGCGCAATCCTGCCCAACCTTGTGGAGGCGTACCGCTCGGGCGGCGGTGTGGCGTACGAGGCGTACGGCGAACTGACCCGCCACGGGATCGGCGGCATGAACCGGCCGATGTTCCTCTCCGAACTCGGCGACTGGATGGCGGCGCTGCCCGATATCCGGGCGCGCCTCGCGTCCGGCCCGTCGCACGTGCTGGACCTCGGCTGCGGCACTGGGGTATCGAGCCTGACGTTGGCTGATCTGTTTCCCGAGGCGCTTGTCCGCGGGGTGGACCTGGACGCGGCGTCGGTGATGGACGCCACGGACGCCGCCCGGAGGAGCGGGAAGTCGGAGCGGGTGACGTTCGAGCGCGCCGACGCGGCGTCGCTCACTGCTACCGACCAGTACCAGTTGGTGTGCATCTTCGAGGCACTGCACGACATGGCTGATCCGGTGGCCGCGCTTCGGACCGTTCGCGACGTCCTCGCGCCTGGCGGCGCGGTGCTGGTCGCGGACGAGCGAGTCGCCGACGAGTTCTCGGCGCCCGGTGACCTCGTCGAGCGGTTGAACTACGCCTTCAGCGTGCTGCACTGCCTGCCCGCCACCCGTGCGGAGGGAAGCGCGGTGGAGGCGGGAACGGTGCTGCGGCCGGAGACCGTGCGAGAGTACGCGAAGCAGACCGGCCTCACCTGCACCGTGCTGCCGATCGAGAACGAGCTGTGGCGGTTCTACCGGATGGATGCGGCCTGACCCGGCTGTTCACCGGCTGGCCGCAGCGCGGGGAGCAGCGCTGAGGCCAGCTCGTCCAAGCTCATCCGGCCGCCACGCCGGGCGGCCTCCGTGGACGGGCCCTCGCCGAGCCGTTTCGTGGCTTCGGCAACGGCGGCGGTCAGGGCGGCCGCCTCGGCGACGGCCACGTCCGCCGGGAGCCGCACGGGAGCGGACTGCAGCCCGCCGTGCACCATGCAGGCCAGTTCGTCGTGGCCGGCGTGCACGAGCACCGGGAGCAGGTTGCGCACGGTAACCCATTGCTGGGTGCGGTTGCCCATCCGGCTCCAGTGCTCGATCGCCTCCCGGAAGGCAATCAAAGTGTCGGCCGGGTCGGCACCCATCCGGGCCCGGACCGACACCGCGGAACGGGACGTCGGTCGGCTCGCGCGCCGGCAGCAGGTCGACCCACCACACGCTGCTGCCGACGACGCGTGCGGCACACTCCTGGGCCAGGCGGGTCTTGCCCACGCCGCCAGTGCCCACGAGCGTGACGATGCGGCGTTCGGCCACCATCGTCGCCAGCCGGCGCAGCTCGGCGCTGCGGCCAACGAGGGTGGTCAGCGGGGTGGGGGCCGACGCGGGAGCGGGACTGAAGGCCGCGGGCGCGGCGGCGGCGAGCACTTGTCCCTCGCCGGCCGGTTCGACGGCCTGCCGCAGCACCTCCTCGTGGACCTGCTCGAGCACGGGCGAGGGATCCAGACCGAGTTCGTCGCGTATCCGCTTGCTGAACCCGTGGTACGCCGCGAGCGCCTCGGACTGCCGGCCGGCAGGTAGAGGGCACGCATCAGCAGGCAGTGCGGCCGCTCCTGCAGCGGATGATCGGCAACCAGTGCGCTGAGCCCGCTGACCGCCCGGTCGAGGGCGCCGATGGCGAGCAACGCCTCGCCGAGCGTCTCCTGGGCGACGAGTCGCAGTTCCTCGAGCCGCACCACGTCCGCTTGGGCGAACGTGTCGGCGAACTCGCCGTAGGGGGTGCCGCGCCACAGCCCCAGGGCGTCGTCCAGCACGTCGACCGCACGGGCCGGGTCCCTTTCCGCCATCGAGCCGGCCTGCCGTACGGCGGCCTCGAAACGCTCGGCGTCCACCGCGTCCTTGCTCACCTCGAGCGCGTATCCCTGGGCGCGAGTGACCAACGCCGTGCCGAGCAGGGCCCGGGCCCTGGACACCAGGACGTGAAGCGCGTGCCGCGGGCGGCCGGGCGGAGCATCCTCCCACAGCGCGTCGACGAGGTCAGCAGCCGGCACGACGCGGCCCCAGCTGAGGAGCAGGCGTGTGATCAGCGCACGCTGGAGCCGGCTCGGAACGTCGATCGTTGCACCGTCCCGGACGACTTCCAACGAGCCGAGCACACGGAACTCGAGCATGCCGCCCCCCGGCCTAGTTATCTGACCAGGTTACGCGGCTGTTTCGTACCGCTCCACCTGCAAGTAGGCGGCACTTGCGCTCCGGGACGATGCTTCCCGCTACAACACCTTGCTGCCGTACATCTCGCCGAGCGGATCGGCGATGAGCTCGATCCGGGCGCCGTCCGGGTCCCTGAAGTAGATCGACGTGCCGCTCTCGAGCAGATACTCGATGCCCTCGTCGTCCAACCGCTGCTTGGCTCGCTCCCACTGCTCCGGCTGCACCGAGATCGCGATGTGGTGCAACCCACACAGGACCTCCGCGTACGGACCGAGGTCGAGACCGGGGAAGTCGAAGAAGGCCAGCAGGTTGCCG
>CAZMXH010000160.1:0-7616 GCA_964570165.1 uncultured Actinomycetes bacterium | reverse complement strand
CGATGATCGCGCGCAACGACCGCCCGATGAGCCGGGAGATCTCGTGGGTGCGGCCCCCGATGCGACCCTTGACCGACTCGCGGTCCGACCGGGTGTTCGTCGAGCGCGGCAGCATCGCGTACTCGGCGGTGACCCAGCCCTCGCCCGAGCCCTTCCGCCAGCGCGGCACGCCCTCGGTCACCGATGCAGCGCACAGCACCCGGGTATCGCCGAACTCGATCAGCACCGAGCCTTCGGCGTGCTGCAGCCACCCGCGGGTCATGCGGACGGGGCGGAGTTGGTCGGCGGCGCGGCCGTCGGATCGACTCATACTGCTGAGGCTATCTGCCGCACCGGACATCGCGCCCCGCAGAGGTTGAGCGGACCCTCACCGGGTAACCCACCAGCTACGTCGGCACCGGCGAGCGAGGAGGAACCGATGGCCCAGACGGTCGGCGAGTATCTGCTGCAGCGGTTGCGCGAGTGGGGCGTGGAGCAGGTGTTCGGCTACCCGGGCGACGGCATCAACGCGATCGTGGCCGCGTTCGGGGCGGCTGGCAACGAGCCCCGGTTCGTGCAGTCGCGCCACGAGGAGATGTCAGCCTTCGAGGCGGTCGGATACGCGAAGTTCAGCGGCGCCACGGGGGTGTGCCTCGCCACGTCCGGGCCCGGTGCCGTGCACCTGCTCAACGGCCTGTACGACGCGAAGCTCGACCACGTGCCCGTGGTTGCGATCGTCGGCCAGACCGACCGCTCCGCGATGGGCAGCCACTACCAGCAGGAGATCGACCTGCAGTCGCTGTTCAAGGACGTGGCCTCGGACTACCTCGTCGAGGTCAACGTCCCACAGCAGCTGCCGAACGCCGTCGACCGGGCCTTTCGGACCGCTGTGGCGCGGCGCACCCCGACGGTGCTCATCATCCCCGCGGACCTGCAGGAGGAGGAGTACGTCGCCCCCGCGCACGCGTTCAAGCAGGTGCCGTCCAGCACACCGAGCATGTCCCGCACAGTCATGGAGCCGCCGGAGGACATGATCTCGGAGGCCGCTGCGATTCTCAACGCCGGCCAGCGGGTCGCGATCCTGGCAGGGCAGGGCGCACGCAACGCCGCCGAGGAGCTGATGGCGGTGGCGGACGTCACCGGTGCCGGGGTCGCCAAGGCGCTGCTCGGCAAGGACGTGCTGCCGGACGACCTGCCCTACGTGACCGGTGCGATCGGCCTGCTGGGGACCCGACCGAGCTACGAGCTGATGCGCGACTGCGACACCCTGCTCATCGTCGGCTCGAGCTTCCCGTACTCGCAGTACCTGCCCGAGTTCGGTCAGGCGCGCGCGGTCCAGATCGACATCGACGGCACCCTGATCGGGATGCGGTACCCGACCGAGATCAACCTCGTGGGCGAGGCGAAGGCCACCCTACGGTCGATGCTCCCGCTGCTGGATCGCAAGCCGGACCGCTCCTGGCGAGCGACGGTCGAGAACAACGTCCGCACCTGGTGGGACACGCTCGAGAAGCAGGCGATGGTGGGCGCCACTCCGGTCAACCCGATGCGCGTCGTGCACGAACTTTCCGCCCGGCTGCCCGCCAACGCCATCGTGACCGCGGACTCCGGCTCGTCGACCAACTGGTACGCCCGGAACCTGCGGCTTCGCGGGCAGATGCGCGGCTCGCTGTCAGGCACGCTAGCCACGATGGGGTCGGCCGTGCCGTACGCGCTGGGCGCCAAGTTCGCCTACCCGCAGCGGCCGGTCGTCGCACTCGCCGGCGACGGCGCCATGCAGATGAACGGCATGGCAGAGCTGATCTCCATCGCCAGGTACCAGGAGCTGTGGGACGACCCGCGGCTTGTCGTCTGCGTGTTCCACAACAACGACCTCAACCAGGTCACCTGGGAGCTGCGGGCCATGGGCGGCGCGCCCAAGTTCGAGGAGTCGCAGACGCTACCGGACGTGTCGTACGCGGAGTTCGCCCGCGGCCTCGGGCTGGAAGCCGTGCACGTTGACCACCCCGACCAGCTCGCTGCCGCGTGGGACCGCGCCCTGTCCGCGGACCGGCCTGCGGTGCTCGACGTCATCTGTGACCCCGAGGTCCCGCCCATCCCGCCGCACGCCACGTTCGATCAGCTGAAGGCCACCACCCAGGCCTTGCTCAAGGGCGACCCCAACGCCTGGCGGGTGCTGGTGCAGGGCGCCAAGACAAAGGCGCAGGAGTACGTGCCGAGCCGCGGCTAGGTCGCTGGTCCGGCGGCCAGCGCCTACGGCCAATCGGCCCCGCGCGTGCAGGTTGGACGGGACGACCCTCCCGCACGAGACACCGGGCTAAACGTCGAACTCGGCACCCGGCCGCGCCAGGGTGACCGGTCCGCCGAACGCCGAACGCGCCGCCGCAAGCGCCTCGTTCGGGTCCCCCCAGGGCGGAATGTGGGTCAGCACCAGCCGGTGCGCCCCAGCGGCGGCCGCATGCTCCCCGGCATCTCGCCCGGACATGTGTATGTCGGCCGGGTTCGCCTCGTCGTCCGGAAAGCCGGCTTCGCAGACCAGGACGTCGACGCCGCTCGCCAGATCCACCAGAGCGCGGGTGGGGCCGGTATCGCCGGAGTAGGCCAATGCCCGCCCGCCATGCTCGAGCCGGAGGGCGTAAGCAGGCACCGGGTGCGCGACCGGTGCGGCCGTCACCCGGACGCTGCCCACGTCGAACGGTTCACTCGGGTAGCTGTGGAAGTCGAACTCGGCGGTCATGCCCGGGTCCTCCGGCAGCCCGTACGCCCGGGCCAGCCGTGCGGGCGTCCCGTCCGGTCCCCACACTGGTATGCGCGCCCTGTCCGGCCACGGGCCGTACCGCACCGCCACGTAGAGCCCGCACATGTCCAGGCAGTGGTCCGGGTGCAGGTGGCTGAGCAACACACCGTCGATCTCGTCCAGCCGGATGTGCCGCTGTAGCAGGCCGAGCGCGCCGTTGCCGAGGTCGAGCACGACCGTCGTGTCCCCCGCCTGGACCAGGTAGGAAGACGCCGGGGAATCCGGCCCGGGCATCGAACCGGCGCTGCCGATGACGGTAAGCCTCACCTGGCGAAATCTTCCGCTGTCAGGGCACGGAAGCCGAGAGTGTCCTCAACCGACGGAACCTCCGGGCCCAGGAAGCGCCGGCCTATCTCGCCGAACGGACGAGGGTCGCCCGTGGCACGGAACCGGTGTGCCGGCGGGGGCAGGTCGTCTCCGCGCATCAGGTCGTGCTCGGCGAGCACCCGGTAGACGTCCCTGGCGGTCTCCTCCGCGCTGTTGACCAGCGTGACGTCAGCACCCATGACGTAGGAGATCACCCCGGCGAGCATCGGGTAGTGGGTGCAGCCAAGGACCAGGGTGTCGACGCCGGCGTCGCGCACCGGGTCGAGGTACTCGTGAGCCACCCGCTCGAGTTCCGCCCCGTGGGTGATGCCGGCCTCCACGAACTCGACGAACCGCGGGCAGGCCCGAGTGGTGATCTGCAACTGCGGCGCGGCCGCGAACGAGTCCTCGTACGCCTTCGACGTCACGGTGGCGCGGGTGCCGATCACGCCGACGTGCCCGTTGCGGGTCGCGGCCACCGCCCGTCGCACCGCCGGCTGGATGACCTCGACAACCGGGACCTGGTAGCGCTCCCGCGCGTCGCGCAAGACCGCACTGCTCGCCGAGTTGCACGCGATCACGAGCAACTTGACCCCCTCGGCCACGAGGGAGTCCATTACATCCAGCGCCAGCTTGCGGACCTCGGCGATGGGGCGTGGACCGTACGGGCCGTGTGCCGTGTCACCGACGTACAACACCGGCTCGTGCGGGAGTTGGTCGAGGACGGCTCGCGCCACCGTGAGGCCGCCCACGCCGCTGTCGAAGATGCCGATCGGCGCGTCGTTGTTCATGGCGGCACGAGCCTACGGCATCGGCAGGAGTCGCCATCCGGCCAGGCTCATGGCCCGGAACGAGCCGGGCCTCCTGGTTGTCGGAGCCACGATGTAGACATGTGTTCTATCGAACTCACGTACCCATTCTGAGGAGGTTGCACCGTGGACTTCGACACGAGGCTCGCCGACGAGGCCGCCGAGTATCTCAAGCGGGTCACTCCCAGCGAACGCACCGCGAGCGACGCGCCGGAACCGGACCCGGAGGAATGCCTGCGCTGCTACGTCGATCGCATGGTCGCCGCGCACGGCTGCGACACCAGCTTGCGGTTCGCAAAGAAGTGGCTAGCAGGCTCCGCCGTCGCGAACCCGCGCAAGGTCCTGCGGTGGTTCGAGAGCAACGGAGGCTACTGCGACTGCGAGGTGCTCATGAATGTGCTTCCCGACCACTGGCCGCTCGACTCGCCCGCCGACCCGTAGGCGGCTCGCGAGCTACGCCCAGAGCTGGCCCTCAAGACGCTCTTCCGCCTCGTCGAGGGTGCCCTCGTACGCGCCGGTCGACAAGTACTTCCAGCCCGCGTCCGCCACGATGAAGGCGATGTCCGCGCGCTCCCCCGCGGCAGCGACCTTGCCGGCCACGCCCAGCGCGACGTGCAGCACCGCCCCGGTTGAGATGCCGGCAAACACGCCCTCGGCCGCCAGCAGCTCCCGGACCCGCCGCACGGCGTCCCGCGGGCCGACGGAGTACCGCGCGGTCAGCACCGACTCGTCGTACAACTCGGGAACGAACCCCTCGTCAAGATTACGCAGGCCGTAGACCAGCTCGCCGTATCGCGGCTCCGCCGCGATGATCGAGACGCCGGGCACCTTCTCGCGCAGGTAACGGCCGACACCCATCAGCGTGCCCGTCGTTCCCAGGCCGGCGACGAAGTGGGTGATCGTCGGCAGGTCCTCGAGCAGTTCCGGGCCGGTCGTCGCGTAGTGCGCCTCGGTGTTCGCCGGGTTGCCGTACTGGTAGAGCATCACCCAGTCCGGATGCTCGACCGCGAGCTGCTTGGCCAGCCGGAGCATCTGGCGGCGCTCCTCTGAGGTGTTCTCGGGCAGCACGCACACCAACCGGTAGCCCTTGAGCTTCGCGGCCATCGCCAGCGAGATGCCGGTGTTGCCGGATGTCGGCTCCAGGATCGTGCTGTTCGGGGTGAGCCTTCCCTCCTCCTCGGCGAGCTCGATCATCCGCAGTGCAGGGCGGTCCTTGACCGACCCGGTCGGGCTGCGATCCTCGAGCTTTGCCCACAGCCGAACCTCGGGCGACGGCGACAGGCGAGGCAGGCCGACCAGCGGGGTATGCCCGACGGAGTCCAGCAGCGAGGCGAAGCGCATCCCGGTCGCCTAACCGCCCGCCACGGCGGGCAACACGGTCACCTCGTCGCCGTCGGTGACCGGCGTCTTCAGGCCGTCGAGGAACCGCACGTCCTCGTCGTTGAGGTAGACGTTGACGAACCGGCGCAGCGCGCCGTCCTCGACCAGGCGCTCGCGCAAACCGGGGTAACGCGCGTCCAAGTCGTCTATCAGCGCGTCAAGGGTGTCTCCAGTGCCCTCCACGGCCTTGGCCCCGCCGGTGTACTGGCGCAGGATCGTTGGGACTCGGACCTCGATGGCCATACGGATGCTCCAGACGACTCACGAACGGGCTCCTCGCTACGTTTAGCGGCAACGAGGTGCACATTCTCATCATTCCCTATCGGCAGGCTCCACGACCCGCACGTCCTCCTCGGTGACCTCGCCGTCCAGGATCCGGTACGAGCGGATCTCCGGGGCGGTGAGTCCCTCCCGGGTCGAAACCAGAAGGTAGTGGGCGTTGGGCTCCATGGCGTACGAGATGTCGGTACGGGAGGGGTAGGCCTCCGTCGAGGTATGCGAGTGGTAGATGACGATCGGCTCCTCGTTCCGGTCGTCCATCTCCCGCCAGACCTTGAGCTGCTCGAGCGAGTCGAAGCGGTAGAACGTTGGCGACCGCTCCGCGTTCGTCATGCGGATCAGCCGCTCCGGCCGGTCTGAGCCGACCGGGCCGGCAACCACGCCGCACGCCTCGTCCGGATGGTCGCGGCGGGCATGCTCAACGATGTCCTCGATCAGGTCGCGGCGGATCTCCAACACGACTCACGAGTCTACGGCGTTCGGTTGCCGACCCTACGACGGGAACAGCGCTCGGACGAGCGTCTCCTGGACGAAGCCAAGCCAGTCGTACACGTCGTGGATGTGCCGCTGCGGGTCGTCCTCCGGCAGGGCCTGCCAGCGGTCCTCGTCGTCCTGCTCGACTCCGAGCCTGGTTCCGAGCGCCAGCCGCAGATCGGTGAGGGTGCGCAGCCACGCTCCGGCCTGGTCCTCGTCCAGGTGAACCTTGACCTTGTCAGCGCCGTGCCGGACCGCGTCCTCCGGCCCGGTCTCGCCCGCGGTCGCGAGCGACGCCAGCATCGTCGCGGCCGCGCCCGCCTTCTGCTCCCGCAGGCTGCGCTCGGTGAACCGCCGGAACTCCGCGGCCGACTCGTCGTCGTCGCGGTACGCGTCCGGGAACAGCCGAAGCAGGACCGGGTCGGTGGGGCGGGACGGGTCGTCGCTGCTGAGTGCCTCGAGGACGGCATCGAGGGGATCGCCGCGAGTCGGGCGCGGCTGCGTCGGCTCCTCCCGGACGAGCTCCAAAAGCTGACCCACCAGCGAGGCCAGCAGGTCCGCCTCGACGACATGGAAGGTCGCGGACACGCCCCCGCCCCGGGCCCGCCGAAACGCGGTGCTCAGTGTCTATTCCTCCGCCTTCTGCAACGTGGCCCACAGGCCGTAGGAGTGCATGGCCTCGACGTCACGCTCCATCTCCTCGCGCGACCCCGAGGATACGACCGCCTTGCCCTTGTGGTGCACATCGAGCATCAGCTTTTCGGCTTTCGGCTTGGCATAACCGAAATAGGTTTGGAAGACGTATGTCACGTAGGACATCAGGTTGATGGGATCGTTCCATACCACAGTCACCCACGGCACGTCGGCCGTGACGGCGTCATCGGCCTCTGGCCGCTCTAGCTCGACAGGGGCAGTGACCATGGTCCTATGGTGTCACTTCCGCGACACTGCCATCGCGTGGCCGGGTCGATAGGCTCGTGCTGTGCCAGGCCACGAGACCGCACTGCTCACCGACCACTACGAACTGACCATGGTCCAGGCGGCGCTGGCCAGGGGAACGGCCGGCAGGCGCTGCGTGTTCGAGACCTTCGCGCGGGGCCTGCCGAGCGGCCGACGCTACGGCGTGTTCGCCGGCGTCGGGAGGCTGCTCGATGACCTCGAGAAGTTCCGGTTCAGCGACGCGACCCTCGCCAGCCTGGAGGAACGGCAGGTCGTCGACGATGCGACCCTCCGTTGGCTCGCCGACTACCGGTTCCGCGGCGACATCTGGGGCTACGCAGAGGGCGAGTGCTACTTCCCCCAGTCGCCGCTGCTGATCATCGAGGGCACGTTCGCCGAGGCCGTGATCCTCGAGACCATCGTGCTCTCGACGCTGAACTTCGACTCGGCCGTCGCAGCGGCGGCGTCTCGCATGACGGTGGCCGCCGGCGGCCGCCCGTGCATCGAGATGGGATCTCGCCGCACCCACGAGCGGGCGGCCGTGGCCGCGGCGCGGGCGGCGTACATCGCCGGGTTCTCGTCCACGAGCAACCTCCAGGCCGGCGTGGAGTACGACATCCCGACCCGGGGCACCAGCGCCCACGCGTTCACGC
>CAZMXH010000159.1:0-7630 GCA_964570165.1 uncultured Actinomycetes bacterium | reverse complement strand
TTCCCGGCGCGTAACTGAGGACCGGCTCGTTCGTGGGAAACGGGACCTGGGTCACAGCGTCCATGATCGCCCTCCCTATCTGACGAAGGTCGAGTCACCCGGTAGGTCCATCCTGGCACGGGATGCAGGCATCCACACATGATCTTGTGCCATTCCACACCGCCGGACGTTGTGGGCTGGCGCGAGCCTTATACCGCCCGCCTGGCCCGCTCCAGCTCCCGTTCCGTGGTCCACGCCGCCGTCTCGAGCACGCGAAGCCGGCGGGACACGTCCATGACGTTGGGCCCGAACTCGCGCAGGTCATCCGGTGTCGGGCCGAGCACGGTGACGCGGATGCCCTCGGCCTCCAGCTTCGCCACCTCGTGCTGGCAGCGCTTCGTCGTCCGGGAACGCCAGCGGCGCTCCAGCTTGCCGAGCAGCGAGGCGGGACGGTCCATCTCCACGGACACCATGGGGGCGACGACGTGCACCTCGTCGAGGCCCTGGCCGGCCAGCACGTCGACCGACGTCGCGGAGCAGGCGCCACCGTCGACATAGCGGTTGCCCCCGATCACGACCGGCCTGAACCACCCGGGGATTGCGCAGGACGCGGCGACCGCGTCGGCGAGCGAGGCCGGCGGCTCGCCGGGGCGCCCGAACGGTACCCGGCGCCCGGTCTCGTAGTTCATGGCAACGATCCACACACCCGGATGCGGTGCCCAGCCGCCGTCCGGAATGAGAGCGGCCACCAGCCGGCGTATCCGGTCGAGTGAGCCGCGACCCTCGGGAAGGAACGCCGACAGCACCGCGGTGGGCGGCAGCCGCCGCAGCCGCCACAGGTTGCTGGTGAACAGGCCCAGCGACCCGGGGCCGAACCCGGGCCGGGGCGGCCGCGAGCCACCCGTGGCGGAGTCGTAGTCCCATTCGACAGCCGTCAGGGGGCCGTCGGCCAGCGTCCCCAGCTGGTGCTTCCGAAGCTGCTCGGGTGTCAGCCCGGCCCCGAGCAGGGCCGCCACCACGGCGCCGGCGGACGTCCCGACGATGTAGTCGTACTCGCGTACATCGACGCCCTCGACCCGCTCGAGGGTGCACAGCGCGCCGGTGATCCACGCGGCGCCCAGCACGCCGCCACCACCGAGCACGAGTCCTCGCTTCATCTCCACAAGTGTGCCTCAACCACTCGAGGATCTAGGTCGCCCGGTGAACCCCTCCTCGACGATCAACTGGTGCCCAGCTAGAGTGCTGTAGGTTTTGGCCGAGTCCCAAACATGCCTTTTGTCGTTTTTGAAATGATTGGACGTATTATGCGCATTGGGTTGGTGCGACTCGTGTCTCTTGCCGCCGCAGCCGCCCTGACGCTGGGCGCGTGCGGCGAGGACGCCGGTGACGATGCCCAGGCCGACGTTGGCCGCGAGGAGTCCGCCGCGTCGCCCGAGCCGCCACCCGAGCCATCCGACGAGCCGACCAACGAGCCCACCGACGAGCCCACCGACGAGCCCACCGCGGATTCCGATCTTCCAGACGGCTGGACGCGTGCGGAAACCGACGACTTCTCCATCGGCTTGCCACCAGGCTGGTTCAACGGCGAGCGGGCCCTCGATGACGAAGAGTTCCTGGCGGAGGTGGCATCCCAAGCGGCGGGCATCACCGACGACGCCGTCGCCGCCCTCATCGCGGACGGCCTCGGAGAACTGGACCTGCTGGCATTCAAGATCGACGACTTGACCAGCGGCTTCAGCACGAACATCAACGCGGTGGCAGAGCGACGCGGCCCGTTCGACGATGTCGACCCCATCCGGGAGCTGGCGCCCACCGAGATCGAGACCGTCGGAGCGACATCCGTCGAGGTGGACGACTACGAGGTGAACGGCCTACCGGTCGTCGAGCTCACCTACGACCTGCCCGAGTTCGGCGCCAAGGGGATCCAGAACTACCTGCTCGCAGAGGAACTCGTAGTCGTCGCCACCTATACCGCGACCGACCCCGATCCCGAGCTGTGGCAGTCCGTGCTGGAGACAGTGGTTATCGCGGACTAGCGGGCCGCCTACCTCAGTCAGCGGTTCAGCAGCCGCCACCGTCGACGACGGCCCGGCGCGGCCACTCCGGCGAGCTGCGCGGCAAGCTGCCCGATGGCAGCCCGCGCAGGCGAGCCCGGCGCCGCCTCGCTGAGCAGCTGACCCCGGGAGAGCGCAGCGTCGAACGCCGCTGGATCGTCGGGTATGACGCCGGCAACCTGCACGCCCGCGTACCTGCGTAGCGCGTCGCGCACCTGTCGCTGCGGGTCCGGCCCCAGGACGGAGGCCCGAGCCCGGTTGACGATCACCCACACGTCCGCGTCGGGGACCACGTCCCGTAACTCGGACAACCCTCGGACGAGCCGTTGCACGCCGACGGGGTCGCCCGCACCCACGGCGACGATCACGTCCGCCTGCTCCAGAGTGGTCAGTGTCGCGCCGTTCCGGCGTGGCGCCGCGATGTCGAAGCTGAGCTCCTCGTCCTGCTCCAGGCAGAAGCCGCAGTCGGCCACCGTGGTCTCGGCGAGCCCGCGGGCCAGCCGCCACACCACCGCCAGCGAGCTGGGACGGATCTCCGGCCAGCGGTCGGTCCGCGTGATCCCGGTCAGGACGCGCAACCGGGACGACCCCAGCTGGCGAGCGTGCCGCGCCAGGCCGGGCAGGTCGAGCTGCCCGTTGTTGGCCGCGCGGGCGGCGCCGGCGAGCCCGGGCGCCTCGTCCAGCAGACCCAGCGCCTGGGCCACCGCCCCGCCGTAGGTGTCCACATCGGCGAGCAGCGTGGCCTGGCCGAGCGCTGCCGTCTCGGCCGCCAGATTGATCGCAAGCGTGGTCCGACCCGGTGCTCCGGTCGGCCCCCACACCGCAAGCAGCCTTCCCGCTGGCACGTCGGTGTCGTCGAACCCGGCGCTCCAGCCCAGGGGCAGCCCGGACTCGGGTGCCGGACCGGTCAGCCTCGCGACCGCGGCGTGCACTGCATCGGCGATCCTCGCCGGCTCCGCGGCCGCCGTCACGACGTGGGCGATGCCGAGCTGACGCAGTCGCCGCTCCGCATCCTCGTCGTTCTCCGGCACCACGCCGACCGCTGCCACACCGGCAGCGGCGAGCCGTTCGACCGCCTCCCGGTCCAGCCTGCGCAGGTCGGCCGAGACGACCACGGCCTGCCCGTGCCCGGCCGCCGCGGCGGCGAGCAGATCCGCGATGTCGACGCACCGCCGCACGACCTGCAGCCCGCCCGGGGAACTCTCCAGCGCCGCGACCAGCTGTGCCTCCCAGGACGCCCCGGTGACTGCCGTCAGGATGCTGATGGTCACGGAAGCACCTCGGGCAGCCTGCTGAGGTAGATCTCCCCCGAACGAGCCCCGGCCACCAGTTCGGCCACGACCTCCTCCAGGCTGTCGGCCGCTGCGCCATCCGCCACCACCGCGAGCGTGACCCGGTGCTGGCCGCTCGCGGTGCCCAGCCGTCCTCCGGGGGACGTCGTCGCCGTCACCCTTACCCCGGGCAGCAGCAGCGACGCCGGAGCATCGTCACCTTCCCGAACCAGCCAGACGTCGACCGCGTCCCCTGGAGCGAGGCCGGCGGGCACCTCGGACGCGGGAACCGGGACGGTGACATGGCGGACGTCCTCCAGCTCGCCGGCCGGCGCGACCGCCGACCGCGGTAGCAGCTCGCCGCGCTCCACAGGACGCACCACCAGGTAACCGGTGCCGATATCGCCGGTGATGTACCGGTCCAGTCCGCCTTCCAGCAGCGCGCCGCTCGGCTCGACCAGCTCGCTGGTCAAGGGCTGGCCGGGTGCCAGGTCCTCGGCCGCCACCAGGACTGGAACTGTGTCGTCGGCCGCCGCCAGCAACCGGGCGCCCGCGACGACCGACACGAGAACCAGCATCAGGCCCACAACCAGCCGAGCGTTGAGCCACCGGGGAGCCGCGAGCCGCGCGGCGCCGGGCGAGGGCATGGCGGCCCCGGAACCCTGGGTATGCCGGCCGGCACGTGGGCCGGCGCCGGACACGGTGTCGGTCATGCGGCTCTCCACCACCGTCGCGATCAGTGCGCCGCCAAGACTAAACCTCGAGGACTGTGGACAACAGGGGCCGTCACTAGGCAAGTGATGTCACACTGGTGCTGTACCAGGCTTAGCAAGGCGACAGGGAGCGACGTATGGATACTGCACGCAGATTTCTCCAGCTCTCCGATGTCGCCGAGATTCTCAACACGTCGCCGGCACAGGTCTACGCGCTGGTCCGCCGCGGCGAGCTACCGGCGATCAAGATCGGCGGCAGAGGCCAGTGGCGAGTCGAAGCCTCCGAGTTGGAGGCCTACATCGAGCGCATGTATGCCGAGACCCGGGAGTTCGTCGCACGCAACCCGCTGGGCTCCGAGTGAGCAGCCTCGCCTAGCGCGACCGCCGCACGACGGCGATCCCGGCGAACGCCACGGTCCACCTGCCGGATCCGCCAGCGCGCTCGGCGATGTCGGCATGGTCCGCCCCAACCCGGTCGATCGTGCCGCGCAACGTGCCACCGTCGACAAGCGTCACGACCACCTCCGCGCGGTCCCGGGAGATCGCGCGCAGCACGTAGCCGAGCCGGAGCCTGCTCGCTACCCGGCTGCCCTTCCCGGGCGCCTCAACCCGCGACCCCAGGCCGGCCACGTGGGTCAGCGCCGCCAGCGGGACGACGGCCTCGCCACCGGATTCCTCGGCGACGAGCACCCAGTCCGCTCCCACCGCACCGACCTCGCCGCGCACTGGTCCCGCCCCGCGCACCTTGGCGGACACCTGCCCTCCTCGGGCGGCGCGCAGCCGGTCTGCGAGGCGCACCCGTGACTCCTCCAGCCGGGTGCGATCGGCAACTTCCGCCCGCAGCTCACTGAGCTCCCACTCGGTCAATTGCGCCTCGAGGTCCTCGAACAGCCGCTCCCAGCGCATGGCACCTCCCGGAGAGCCGACGGTACTACGGGGTTGACCAAACGCAGGAGAACCGATAGACAAGCAAACATAAGCAAATGAAAGCTAACGAGGGTTAAGGAGCAGACCGTGGTTCGGCGGCTCGCGATGCCGGTGCTCACCGCCGGCGCGCTGTGGGCTACGGCGCAGATGCTCGTCTCGGCCACGGCCGCGCTGCTCGGCACCGTCGAGGACGGGACGGCCGAACTGAACGAGTTGCTGGGCCTCGCGGCGGCGCTGGGCGCCTGGGTGGTCCTTGCATGGGTCGCCGTGGTGCTGCTGAGCACCGCCATCGCGACGCTGCCTGGCATCCTTGGCCGGGCCGGCGCCCGGGCGGCGCGGCGGCTCACTCCAGCGGCGGCTCGCAATGCCGCCCGGTTCGCTCTCGGGCTCGCGGTGACCGCCGGGCCGGTCGTCGCCGGGCCCGCCGCGGTCGGGCTTCCTGCTGGAACGGACGGCGGTGGCTACGTCGAGGAGATCGACATCAGCGGACTCCCCGGAGTCGGCAGGCCTGGTGAACCCGTGCCGCCTGGCAACGCCCGCGAGCCGGGTTCACCCACCGCTGTGAGCCCGAAGCCCACGGCGGACAGCAGCTTCGAGCCCGATCCGGCCGGCCCCCCGGCCGCCGGAGCCGGTCCGGCTGCGGACGCGGGCCTGACCCCCGAGCCGGTCAGGGAGGCCGACCCCGGCGACCAGGTCGTCGTGCAGCGTGGGGACACGCTGTGGGCCATCGCGGAGCGGCACCTCGGGCCCGGCGCCACCGCCGGAGAGATCGCCGCTGAGTGGCCGCGCTGGTACGCCGCCAACCGGTCGGTCATCGGCGACGATCCGGACCTCATCCTCCCCGGCACCATCCTCCGCCAGCCGCACGACCGTTGAGGGGACACGCATGGCCACGATCCGACGGCTGCCGTGCCCGGTGACCGAGCCGCCGTACGACGACGAGGTGCCTGCGGCGCGTGCTCCGGCCCGGCCGGTGGCGCCGACCCAGGGGGCGCTCGCGCTCGCGTTCACCATGCCAAGCGGCGCGCCCGCCGAGCCCGAGCCGCCCGCCGGCTTGCGGTTGGTCGATCCGCCCCCGGACGACGACCCTACGGGCGAGCGCACCGCCGCCGTCCTCGACCAGTCCGTCGCCGCGTTCGTCGCGCGCCGCCCCACGAGCGCGCAGGACCTTCCCGACCCTCGCCGCTGGTCAGCGAGGCTGGCCCAGGCGATCGTCGAGACGCTGCACGGCCACCGGCCGATTCAGCAGTTGCTCCGATGGACCGATGACGCCGTCTACGCGCTGCTTGCCGACCGCCTCGAATCCCGCCGGCGTGCGGGCTGGCGCACCCGGCCGACGATCCGGTCGATCAGGCTGTGCACCCCGGCCGACGGTGTGGCCGAGGCCAGCGTCGTGGTGCAGGCCGGTCCCCGGTGCCGGGCGCTGGCCATGCGGCTCGAAGGCCTAGACGGCCACTGGCGATGCACGGCCTTGGAGATCATCTAACCGGCGCGTCACACCGGGCTACGAGTCGCGGTAGCGGGGATCTCCGTGGCAGCGCTTGAACTTCCGCCCCGAGCCGCACGGGCACGGCGCGTTGCGCGGAACATCGCCGAACTCGGACTGCGTGGCCTCCGGCTGCGCGGCGGGCTGGGTGCTCGTGGCCGGTGACGGCTCCGGCGGCCTCGTGGTGACCGCGCCGATCGGTGACTGCGTCGGCGCCTGCCCGGCAAGCCCCGCCGGTCGACGACCGGCGGTGGCTCCGGCCCTGCGCCGCGCGGCACGGTTGCCTGCCTTGTGCGCGCCACCCGTCCGCTCGACGCGGTGCTGCACTCGCTCACCGCCGTCGACGGACGGCGCGCTGTACTCGAGTTGCTGCGGCCGCTGCGCCTCGGCCAGTCCCTTGGCCACGACCGCGGGTTGGGCAGCGGCCTCGGCCGGAGCCTCCTCCTCGGCGGGCCTCGGGCGCACCTCGACCTCGAGGTTGAACAGCAGGCGGACCGACTCCTCCTTGATGCCTTCCATCATCGCGGCGAACAGGTCGTACCCCTCGCGCTGATACTCCACGAGCGGTTGCTTCTGGGCGAACGCCCGCAGCCCGATGCCCTCGCGCAGGTAGTCCATCTCGTAGAGGTGCTCCCGCCACTTGCGGTCCAGCACGCTCAGCAGAACCTTCCGCTCGAGTTGCCGCATGACGGGTGCACCCAGCATGGACTCCCGCTGGTCGTAGGCCGCCTTGGCATCGTCGACGAGGCGGTTCGCGAGGTGCTCGGCCGTCAGCTTGGCGCGGCCGCCGGCCTCCTCCTCGAGCTCCCGGATGGTCAGCGACACCGGGTACAGGGTTCCGAGCGTGGTCCATAGCTGCTCGAGGTCCCAGGTCTCCGGGTATCCCTCGTTGGTCGCTTCTCGGACGTAGCCCAACACCGCGTCCTCGATCATGTGGCCGACCTGCTCGGCGAGGTCCTCGCCCTCGAGCACTCGGCGACGCTCGGTGTAGATCACCTGGCGCTGCTGGTTGAGCACGTCGTCGTACTTCAGGATGTCCTTGCGAACCTGGAAGTTCTGTTCCTCGCGCTGCGCCTGGGCGCTCTTGATGGCGCCGGTGACCCGCTTGTGCTCGATCGGCTGGTCGTCCGGGATGTTCAGGCTGCGCAGGATCATGTCGACCCACTCGCTCTTGAACAGCCGTATCAGGTTGTCCTGCAG
>CAZMXH010000158.1:0-7675 GCA_964570165.1 uncultured Actinomycetes bacterium | reverse complement strand
GGCAGCCGTGCTGTCAACGCTCACATCCGACCTCCTTCGTGTGCTGCGCTCAGTACCTGGTCATGGGCACTCGCCGGTGCTTTCCCGGGGCACGAACAACGCCGGCACCACGATGCGTGGCGGCGTCGCCGGAGCGGACGCACTCTCCATGCGATCCAGCAACACGCTGATGCTGTGCCTGCCAACCGCGCCGAAGTCCTGCCGCACCGTCGTCAATGGTGGGGAGAAGTACGCCGCCTCCGGGATGTCGTCGAAGCCGGCAACGCTGACGTTGCCCGGCACGTCGATGCCGTGCTCCCGGAACGCGCGCAGCACGCCGAGCGCCATCTGGTCGTTGGCGACGAACACCGCCGTCACGTCGCTGCCGTCAGCCCACAACCGCGCCAGTTCCTTGCCGGCGGCGTACCCGGAGGCAGGGCTCCAGTCGCCGTACAGCACCTCCGGCGGCCGTGCGCCCGCCTGCTCGAGCGTGGACCGCCACGCCTCGAGCCGACCCTCCGCCTCGAGCCACTCCAGCGGGCCGGCGACGTGCCACACGGTGCGGTGCCCGAGATCGAGCAGGTGCCTGGTGACCGCAGCGGCTCCGGCAGCCTGGTCCACGCAGACCACGGGGCGGTCCGGTGCCTGCCCGCCCTCGACCGCGACCACCGGCAGTTCCGGAGGCAGCGCGGCCAGCGCCTCGACCGCCGTCCGCTGCGGCGCGATCACAATCAGCCCGTCGACCGACTGGTCCGCGAGGTAGCCGAGGGCTTCCAGCACGCTGCTACGGGTGATGCTCTTCAAGCTGACGATGCTGATGAAGTAGCCCGCCTCGCGCGCGGCCTGCTCGATGCCGAACAGGGTGCTGGCCGGTCCGTACAGCGTGGTGTCGAAGGCGACGACGCCCAGCGTCTGGGTGCGACGCGTGACAAGTGCGCGTGCGGAGGAGTTTCGCCGGTAGGCGAGCTCGTCGATGGCCCGCAGGACCCGCTCGCGGGTCGCCTCCCGAACGTTGGGATGGTTGTTCAGCACGCGAGAGACGGTCTGGTGCGACACCCCCGCCCGGCGTGCGACGTCCGCCATCACTGGAGGGCGTCCTGTGGTGTCCGGCGGCATGCCCGACATTGTTAGCGCTCACATGACCGCTGGTCAAGTTCCTCGCCGGTGAACCTGCGTCTTCGCTACTTCAGGAGGCGGGACATCCGCCGGTCGGCGAGCACCTTGCCGCCGGTCTGGCAGGTCGCGCAGTACTGCAGGCTCGAGTCGGAGAACGACACCTCGCGCACGATGTCGCCGCACACCGGGCACGCCTCACCGGCGCGCCCGTGCACCCGCATGCCAGCGCGTTTGGCGTCCTTGAGCTCGCGGGCGGCCTGCCCCACCGACTGAGCCACGGCGTCGCGGAGGGTGCCGACGATAGCCGCGTGCAACGACGCGATCTCGTCGGCGGTGAACGTCGCCGCGGGGTGGAACGGCGAGAATCGCGCGACGTGCAGCACCTCGTCGGAGTACGCGTTGCCGATGCCGGCGATCAACGACTGGTCCCGCAGCACTCCCTTGACCTGGGATCGGCCTGCCGCGCGCAGCAGGGCGGCGAGCCGGTCCACGGTGAACTCGGCGGACAGCGGGTCCACGCCGAGCCGGGCGATGCCCGGGACGTCGGCGGGGTCACGGACGACGTAGACCGCCAGCCGCTTCTTCGTCCCCGCCTCGGTGAGGTCGAAGCCGGCACCCCCGACGAGGTGCACCCGGACGGCGAGCGGCCCCCGGCCGGGCCTCGGTGGTTTCGGCGACAGGCTGTCGCTCCAGCGCAGCCAGCCGGCCTTGGCCAGGTGCATGACGAGGTGCAGGCCGTCGCAGTCCAGGTCGATGAACTTGCCGTGCCGCGACGCACCGGTGATCGTCAGGCCGCCGAGGGCCGTGATCGGGGGGTCGAAGGTCTTCAGCACGCTGACCGCGGCGACGTCTGCCCGAGCGACGGTCCTGCCGACCGCGTTCTCGCGCAGGAACGCGGCGAGCGCCTCGACCTCCGGGAGCTCTGGCATGCGGTAATGGTACGGCTCGGCTCGGCGTCCGCGGTCAGCCGAAGGGCGAGGGCAGCGGAAGTGCGACAGCCATCCGGAGGCGCTCCAGATACTCCTCGCGGGAGACCTCCACCGCGCCCAGACTTCTCAGGTGCGGCGTCGTCCACTGCACGTCCAGCAGCCGCCGTCCGGGGTGGGGAGCGGCGCTCAGCATCTCCACCAGCGCCATCAGCGCAACCTTCGACGCGTCCCGGCCCCACGGTTCGGACGCGTGAAACATCGACTCCCCGGCGAACAGCCCGCCGATCGCCACGCCGTACAGCCCGCCCGCCAGCCGCCCGTCCGGCGTCCACGCCTCGACCGAGTGTGCCCAGCCCAGCCCGTGCAGCCGGGCGTAGGCCTCCTGCATCTCCTCGGTGATCCAACCTCCTGGCCGGCGCGGGTCCGCGCAGCGCTCCACGACCGTGGTGAACGCCGCGTCCACCCGGATGACGAACCGCTTCCGCGACCGCCGCATCGATCGGGTCACCCTCAGCCCGGCCACGGGCAGGATCCCGCGGGGGTCGGGCGACCACCACGCCAGCGCCGAGTCACGGTGCAGCAGCCGGCTCACCGGCATGGGGAACAGCCCAGCCCGGTACGCCGCGAGCAGCGTCCCCGGCTCCAGGTCGGCTCCCAGCCCGACCAGGCCGTCCGTGTCGGCGACGTGGGGCGCGGGCAGCATCCACCGGGTAGGCATCGGCTCCACTGGTGGCATACGACCAAGGTTAGAAAGACCGCGACAGCGTATCGTCTATTGTCATGAGCTTTCGGCGCACGGTGACCAACTTCGCGAGCAGCGCCGCCGCCCGGCGCGCGGCTCCAGCGCTCGCCTCGCGCGGGGCGCGGCAGTTCGTGGACAAGGCGATCGACGGGTTCACCGGGTTCCCGGGCGCGCGCGAGACCGCGCGCCGCTACCTCGCCAACCGCCGCGACGTGGACGCCGCCATCCGGGACGTGATCGACCTCCACGTACGGCTCGCCGGCGCCCAGGGGTTCGTCTCCAACATCGGCGGTTTCGTGACCATGGCGGTAGCGATCCCGACGAACATGGCGGGCATCGCGCTGCTCCAACTGCGCATGGTCGCCGCGATCATGCACCTGCGCGGATACAGCCTCTCCGACCCCCGGGTGCGCACCGCCGCGCTGATGACGCTGCTCGGCGAGGACGAGATCCGCACGGCCGTGAAGCGAAAAGAGTTTCCCGGACGGCCGCACGACGTGGCCGTCGCACCGGGAGACGCGGATCCCGCTCTGGTGGACCTCGTCGGCGCCCACGTGATGCAGGCGCTCGTCACCCGGGTCGGCGGCAAGCACGCGACGCTGACGGTGGCCAGGCGCGTCCCGGTCCTCGGCGGTGCGGTCAGCGCGGGCGTCGACGCATACTCGACGTACTCCGTCGGCCGGTACGCCAACCGCGAGTTCCCGCCCCACGTCATGATCGAACGCGCCGAGAACGTCGCAGCCGATTGACCACGTACCGTATGCCCGTCGGCACTGCGGCAGGCGCATGCGCCTGGGGAGGCACCGGCCACCCCCCGGAACGTGATCAAATGACGGCATGACCGGGCGGTGGGAGTTCTGGATCGACCGCGGCGGCACCTTCACCGACATCGTCGCCGTCCGGCCGGATGGCGCCCTGGTCACGCACAAGCTGTTGTCCGAAGACCCTGCACGCTACCCGGACGCCGCGATCGCGGGCATCAGGACGCTGCTCGATGTCGAGCCCGGCGAGCCGATCCCCGCCAGCCGGATCGAGGCGGTGCGGATGGGCACCACGGTCGCGACGAACGCGCTGCTGGAGCGGGCGGGGGCGCTCACCTGCCTCGTGATCACCAAGGGCTTTGCCGACGCGCTGCGGATCGGCTACCAGAACCGGCCGCACATCTTCGCCCGCAAGATCACGCTGCCCGAGCCGCTGTACGACCGGGTCATCGAGGTCGACGAGCGGGTCACGGCCGACGGGACGGTGCTCCGCGCCCCAGATCTCCAAGAACTGTCCGGGCGGCTGCGCGAGGCGTACGAGGACGGCATTCACGCTGTCGCGATCGTCTGCCTGCACAGCCACCTCTACCCCGACCACGAGCGGGCGATCGGCGCCCTCGCCGAGCAGATCGGCTTCCGCCAGATCTCGCTGTCCAGCGAGGTCAGCCCGCTCATGAAGCTGGTCCCCCGAGGCGACACCGCGGTGGTCGACGCGTACCTGTCTCCCGTCCTGCGACGCTACGTCGACCAGGTCGCCGAGGAGCTTCCGGACACCCGCCTGCTGTTCATGCAGGGCAACGGCGGGCTCGCGGAGGCCAGCCGGTTCCGCGGCAAGGACGCGATCCTCTCCGGGCCTGCCGGCGGCATCACCGGCATGGCACGGATGTCCGAACTCGCCGGGTACGGCAAGGTGATCGGCTTCGACATGGGCGGGACCTCCACCGACGTGTCGCACTACGCCGGGGAGTACGAGCGGGTGTTCAACACCCAGGTCGCCGGCGTCCGGCTGCGGGCTCCGATGCTCGACATCCACACCGTCGCCGCAGGTGGTGGCTCGGTGCTGCACTTCGACGGGAGCCGCTACAGGGTGGGGCCGGATTCGGCGGGCGCCGACCCGGGCCCGGCGTGCTACCGGCGCGGCGGTCCCCTCACCGTGACCGACGCCAACGTCATGCTCGGCCGGATCCAACCTGCGTACTTCCCCGCGGTGTTCGGTCCGGACGGTAACCAGCCGCTGGACGCCGGCGTCGTGCGGAAGCGGTTCGCCGAGCTTGCCTCGGACATCGCCGACGGGCGCACGCCCGAACAGGTCGCCGCCGGCTTCCTCGCGATCGCCGTGGCCAACATGGCGAACGCGGTCAAGAGGATCTCGGTGCAGCGCGGTTACGACATCACCGAGTACGTGCTCACGACCTTCGGCGGCGCAGGCGGACAGCACGCCTGTGCTGTGGCCGATGAACTCGGCATCCGCACCGTGCTGGTACCGCCGATGGCAGGGGTGCTCTCGGCCCTCGGCATCGGGCTCGCGGACGTGACCGCGATGCGCGAGCAGTCGGTCGAGGCCCGGCTCGACGCGGCCGTGACTGGACGGCTGAAGCAGGTCGCCGACTCCCTGGAGGAGGCCACGCGAGGCGAACTGGCCGGCCAGGGTGTTCCTCCAGAGCGGGTCACCGTCAGCAGGCGGGCCCACCTGCGGTATGACGGCACGGATACGGCCATCCCGGTACCGCTCACCGAGCCTCCCGGCATGATCGCCGAGTTCGAGGCGGCCTATCGGAGGACCTACTCCTTCCTGCTCGACCGGCCGCTCGTGGTCGAGGCCGTCGCCGTCGAGGCAGTGGGCCGTACCGAGCACCGTCTCGACGATCTCGGCCACGGCGGCATGCTTGGGTCGCCGCAACCGCCCAGGGAGGGCCTCGGACGCGGCGTCGCCCGCGTCCGGATGTATGCGGACGACCGGTGGCGCTCGGTGCCGCTGCATCAGCGTGAGGTGCTGCCGGCAGGTGCCACGGTCATCGGGCCGGCAATCATCACGGAGGCGAACGCCACCACGGTGGTCGACGACGGATGGCGGGCGTCGGTGACGCCGCACGGACACCTCTTGGTGGAGCGGGTGACCGCGCCTGCGGCCCCGAGCGACGTCGGCACCGACCCCGACCCGGTACTGCTTGAGATCTTCAACAACCTGTTCATGTCGATCGCCGAGCAGATGGGCGCCAGGCTGGAGTCCACCGCCCAGTCGGTCAACATCAAGGAACGGCTGGACTTCTCCTGCGCGCTGTTCGACCCCGACGGCAACCTGATCGCCAACGCGCCGCATATGCCAGTGCACCTCGGTTCGATGGGTGCCAGCGTCCGGGAGGTCGTCCGCCGCCGTGGCGCCGAGATGAAGGCGGGCGACGTCTACGCCGTCAACGACCCGTACCACGGTGGTACGCACCTGCCTGACGTCACGGTGGTCACGCCGGTCTACGACGCGGGAGGGCGCGACATCCTGTTCTACGTCGCTGCCCGCGGGCACCACGCGGAGATCGGTGGCGTGCTGCCGGGTTCGATGCCGGCCCTGAGCCGGACCGTGCACGAGGAGGGCGTGCTGTTCGACGCCTGGCTGCTGGTCGAGGACGGCCGGTTCCGGGAGGCCGAGACGCTCGAGTTGCTGACATCGGCGCCGTACCCCTCCCGGAACCCGCAGACCAACCTTGCCGACCTGCGCGCCCAGGTCGCCGCCACGGAGAAGGGTGTATCAGAGGTACGCCGCATGATCGAGCACTTCGGCCTCGATGTCGTGCAGGCCTACATGCGCCATGTCCAGGACAACGGCGAGCAGGCGGTTCGCCGCGTCATCGACGCCCTCGGCGACGGCGATTACAGCTATGAGATGGACAACGGTGCGTTGATCAAGGTCCGGATCACCGTCGACAGGGCGGCACGCAGCGCAGTCGTCGACTTCACCGGGACCTCCGCTCAGCTGGACAGCAACTTCAACGCGCCGGCGTCAGTGACCACTGCCGCTACGCTGTACGTCTTCCGCACACTCGTCGCCGACGACATCCCTCTCAACGACGGCTGCCTACGGCCGCTGCGGATCATCGTCCCGGACGGTTGCATGCTGGCGCCCGAGTACCCGGCCGCGGTTGTCGCGGGCAACGTCGAGACGTCCCAAGCGGTCACGGGTGCGCTCTACGCCGCTCTGGGCCTGCAGGCCGAAGGCTCGGGAACGATGAACAACGTGACGTTCGGCAACGAGCGGCACCAGTACTACGAGACCGTCGGATCGGGCTCCGGTGCCGGGCCGGGCTTCGACGGCGCGCCGGTCGTCCAGACCCACATGACGAACTCGCGGCTGACCGATCCCGAGGTGCTCGAGTGGCGCTACCCCGTGCTCGTCGAGACCTTCGCGATCCGGCGCGGCAGCGGCGGAGCCGGCCGGTGGCGCGGCGGCGACGGCGCCGTGCGGCGGCTGCGATTCCGCCGGCCCATGGTCGTGAGCACGCTGTCCGGCCACCGGCGCGTCCCGCCGTACGGTATGTCGGGCGGCCTGCCCGGCGCACTCGGCCGAAACCTGATCGAGCGAGCCGATGGCAGCATCACCCCCCTTGCCGGTGCCGATTCCGCGACCGTGGGCGTGGATGATGTGCTCGTGGTCGAAACGCCCGGCGGCGGCGGCTACGGTCCGCCGCCTCAGATGCCCGACCAGGAGGGTGGGTGACCGATGGCGTCCCGCCTGTTCACCGTCGCAACGGCCCGTGAGCTGCTGCCAGAACTGCAGGAGCTCGCGCGCGAGTTCGTACACACGCGGGCCGACACCGCCGAGCTCGCCCAGGCCGTCGGCCACGGCATCCGGTCGCCGCTCGGCGGGGCGCCGGAGTACAAGGCCGGCGAGGCCCGGCTGCACGAGTTGCTCGAGCGGATGTTCCGCCTGGGGGTCGAGGTCAAGGGCATGGCGCCGCTTCTTCTCGACTTCGAGGCCGAGGTCGAGGGGGAGCCCGTGCTGCTGTGCTGGCTCGAGGGTGAGCCCGACCTGACCTGGTACCACAAGCCGGAGCTCGGTTTCAGCGGTCGGCGCCCCATCCCACCCCACTGGCCCTAGCGGCGCGCCGCGCAGGCCGGCGTGGCCGATTGATCACGTAGACGACCGGGTTGGGTCC
>CAZMXH010000157.1:0-7701 GCA_964570165.1 uncultured Actinomycetes bacterium | reverse complement strand
GTGGGCTCGCTCGTGCTGGTCGATCATGTGAGCACCCACTCCCGGTTGGCGCCGTAGGCCGCAGCGCAGCGGCTGCGATCCAGGTCGGCTGCTTCGCAGGCGAGCCGGGCGCCACGCTCCAGGTGGCGCGCTGCGGCCAGCTCGGTCGGGTTGCCGCGCCTGACCGACCCCGACGGAATGCGTGTGACCGCGTTCGCCACCAACACCCGCCGCGGCCAACTCGCCGCGCTCGAACTGCGGCACCGCCGACGCGCCAGAGCCGAAGACCGCATCCGCGCCGCCAAACACACCGGCCTGACCAACCTCCCCCTACACGCCTTCGCACAGAACCAGATCTGGTGCGCCCTCGTCGCCCTGGCCTGCGAGATCACCGCCTGGATGCAGACCCTCACCCTCGCCGGACACCACGCACGGCGGTGGGAACCAAAACGACTCCGCTACCGGCTACTCAGTAGCGCCGCCCGACTCACCCGCACCGCACGACGCATCCTCGTTCGATTCCCGACACCACCAGTGGGCCGCCCTCATCATCACCGGCATCACCCGGCTCCGCCTCCTCAGCGCACCCGGCTGAACAGCCGCCCACCGTCCCTACGACCTGACCCAGCTCCGGCCCGTGGAACCGGCGCCCACCCGAGGCGACACCCGGGCCACTGTCACACCCAACTACAACAATCAAGCCCGTCGGCCGCACACACCCGCCGGGCAATCACTCCCGACCGCGCCACGAAAGATCTGGGCTAACTCACCGCATCACCCGATCACGGCGTGTCGCCCCTCCTGCCCCACCGCAGGTATGAAGAGCCCGTAAACCATCAACCGAAGGTCCTCACCGGCTCTCGCCGCCGTGTAGCCGGATCGCGTCGACGCTCAGTCGAGCCCAAAAAGTTCCTCGGCGTTAGATGTCATCACTCGTTCCATTGCTTGCCCCTCGAACGCAGTCGTCAGTGCTGCGTAGTTCGTTTTGGGATCGGACACGCTGAATGGGTTGTCAGTTCCGTATACGAGACGGTCGTTGCCGACGAGGTCTGCTGCCGCGATCATGGAACGTTCATGGTAAAGCACGAGGTCGACGTACAGTCGTGCAAGGCTTGTGCTCGGCGGTTCGGGGAGCCGGGTGTGGGTCGATGGGTCTGACCGCCATGCCGCGTCCATTCGCCCTGCGAGCATGGGTAGCGCCGCGCCGCCGTGCGCGACGAGGAGCCGCAGGTTGGGGAAGCGATGGAGGACGCCACCGAAGACGAGACGTGACACCGCGATGGTGGTTTCGAACGGGAAGCCCACGCAGACAGGAAGGGCATGCCCGAAGCCACCGAGGTCTTCAACGGCGGCTGAGTAGTGAGGGTGGATGAACATGGGGAGTCGGGTTCGCTCAAGGATGTCCCAGAGCGGATCGAGTTCGTGTGAGTCAAGGGTGAAGCCGCAGATTCGTGGGCCGGAGATCAGGCCGTAAAGGCTGTCGGTCTCAGCTACTTCCGCGGCGGTCTGGACGGCGGCGGCGACTGCGTTGGACGGCAGGACGCCCATGGCCCGGATGCGCCCACCGGTCGCGACTCGATATCTCGCCAGCTCGGCGTTGAGCATACGGGCCAGGTCGGGGCTGTCGGATCCGTCAAAAGGGTCGAGCCAGGGGTTGCCGCACGACACGATCGCCATGCCGATTCCTTCGCGATCCATGAAGGCCAGCTTCTCGTCGAGTTCGTAGTAGCTCGCGTCGATTGGTCGCCCGCCGCCCGACGCTTCCTCCTCGGGAAAGATCACGAAGTAGTCGGTTCCGTCGCGGGACGCGATTCGGGGGATGGACGTCCTGGCCCGGAGCAGGTCGAGGTACGTCCGTGGGTAGATGTGGGAGTGCGCATCCACCAGTGGCCCCATCAGGTCTCCCATGCAGCTTGGCGGTTCGTTGTTCCAGAGTTAGACATTGTGTAATGTGCACGCTACATGGCCGGTGCGATGGCGGCAAACAGTGGGGAAGAGGACATGGCAGCCACATTGATCAAGAACGGCTACGTCGTCACGGTGGATTCGGAGCGCCGCGTCTTGCCGGGAGGCTGGATCCGCGTCGAGGGCGACACGATCACGGCGATCGGCGCGGCAGACGAGACGCCGGAGCCGGCGGACGACACGGTCGATATGCGCGGCATGCTGGTGATGCCCGGCCTCATCAACGGTCACAATCATCATTGGGCCTCGATGTTCAAGAACACCGGCGAAGGCCTGCTTCTTGAGCCGTGGCTTGACGAAGTCACTATTCCGCTCAAGTCGGTCCTGACGGCCGAGGACTTGCGAGCCGCGTCGTACCTCACGGCACTTGAGCAGATCCACACCGGCACGACTTGTTCGCTCAACCACGTAAACAACGAGAACGACGCGGACTCGATCCAGCAAATCATCGAACCGATCGTCGAACTCGGAGTGCGCCAGCTCGTCACCAAGGAGTTGCGCGAGACCCCGAAGCCGCCGTTCTCAACCGCCTATCCGGGTCATGACTACCCTCGAAACCGTGCGGAGGAGATCGTCCTCGCCGAGGCGCTCGTAGGGCGTTGGGACGGGCACGCGGGCCGAATCCATATGGGCTTGGCGATCGAGACAGGTGCTAACTGGATGCTGCACAACACGACGTCGGATGAGGTAATACTCGAAGGTGTCGACCTGGCGCGCCGCCACAACCTCAAGATCACCAATCATTGCTCGGCTGGCACCGCGTGGCTGTCCATCAAGGAGTTCCGCGACAAGACCGGTGGTGGCGACATCGACTACCTCGTGCGGCTCGGTGCCCTGACCGACAACTGGGTGATGGCCCACTGTCTGTGGCTCACTCAACGCGAGATCGACCACATGGCTCGCGCGGGGGCCAGTGTGGTCACGAACCCTGTCAGCAACGCCTACAGCGCGGACGGGATGACGCCGTTGCGGCAGATGTTCACGGCTGGCATCAACGTGGGCCTCGGAACCGACGGGGCGTACGTCAACTGCTCACCTGACATGGTCGAGCAGATGAAGTTCGCGGTTCTGATTCATAACAACACCCACCTGGACCCGGCCTTCATGACCGCTGAACGCGTCATCGAGATGGCCACTCTCGGATCGGCTCGTGCCATGGGTCTCGATCACCTCATCGGCTCGCTCGAGGTGGGCAAGCGCGCCGACATCGTCGCGTTCGACCTTGACAAGGCGCATGCCACCGTCGGCAACCGTCCCATCGCAGCGCTGGTGTTCTCCGCCCACGGCACGGATGTGGACACTGTCATGGTCGACGGGCGTTTCCTCCTGCGGAACGGATCGCTTATCGGGTTCGACCATGAAGCCGAGGTCCTCGCTGAAGTCCGCGCTCGAGCAGCTGATGCGCTGGAGCGGGCTGGCATCGCTCATCGGGTCAGCAGTCATTGGCGGCGCTGAGCGGCTCTTGACCGGTGAGAACCCAGTAGCTAGCTTGTGCACATTATAAAATGCAGACAACATGATCCATCGAGAGGAGCAGATCATGCGAAGGACGCTCGCAGCGTTGGGGGCGGTGACGCTGGCCATGGTATTCACGGCGTGCGGTGGCGACTCGGCTGACGGCGATGCCGAGACTACGCCTGCGTCGGACGGCGGCAGTGACGACGAGCCGCTGCGCGTGGCGCTCCTCCTGGATGGAGAGACGAGCGACCGTGGTTTCAACGCCACTGGCGAGCAGGCCGTGGAGATGCTCCGGGAGGAGTACGGCGCGGACGCGACATTCACTGAGAGCGTGAATCCAGCGGACTCCGCGGATGTGTACAGGCAGTATGCGCAGCAGGGCTACGACCTCATCGTGGGATGGGGCGGGCAGTTCAGTGACGGGGCGGCCACGGTGGGGGAGGAGTTCCCTGACGTTCACTTCTTGGCTGTGAGCAGTTCGATCTCCAACGGCAGTAATGTCGCCTCGTATGACACGGCGATCGAGGAGTGGCAGTTCCTCGCGGGCTACATGATGGCCAGACTGTCCGAGTCCGGCATCGTCGGCCAGGTCAGTGGACAGTGCTTCCCGAGCACGGCTGCCAACCAGAACGGCACGCGCGACGGCGCACTGTACGCCGACCCGGACATTGAGTGGCTGGCCACCTACACCGGGGACTTCGAGGATCCAACCAAGGCCCAGCAAGCAGCCCAGGCGATGATCGACGCCGGTGCCGACGTGCTGACCACCAACCTGAACCAAGGTGTCTTCGGCGTGGTGCAAGCCGCTGAGCAGGCCGGCGAGGTGCTGGTCGTCACCGAGTGGTTCGACAACAGCGACGTGTCGCCCGAGGTGATTGTTTCGGCGCTCAACAAGACCTACGCGCCGTTCCTGGCCAACAAGGTGGACGAGCTGCTTGCCGGTGAGTGGAAGGGCGATCACCAGCGATTCGGTCTGACGGAGGACTGGGGACCGGGTGTGTTCAACACAGACCTGCTGCCCGATGAAATCCATGAGGATGTTCTGGACGTCCAGGCCCAGATCACCAGCGGTGAGATTGCCGTCGAGCGGGATGAGACGTGCCCGGGAGGGTAGCTGACGACGACGAGGTGGTGAGGACCGCTCCGGTGGTCCTCACCGCAGATCGTCTCACCAAGACTTACCCGGGTGTGGTCGCGAACCACGAGGTCTCGATCGACCTGCGTCGGGGCGAGATTCACGCGGTCCTTGGCGAGAATGGAGCTGGCAAGACGACGCTCATGGCGTTGATCTACGGCCTCCAGCAGCCCGACAGCGGACGCGTGCTCCTGGACGGGCAGCCGCTTGAGCTCCGTAGCCCGCGGGACGCATTGAGCCATGGCATCGGGTTCGTTCAGCAGCACTTCTCGTTGACACCGACTCTGACCGTCGCGGAGAACCTCGTGCTGTCGTTGCGGAGTTCCGGCGTGAGCTCTCGCGTGCGTGAGGGGCCTGCCAAGGTTCGTGAGCTTTCCGAGCAGTACGGAATTCAGGTCCCGCCTGACGCGGTCGTGTCGACGTTAAGCGTTGGAATGCAGCAGCGGGCCGAGCTCATCAAAGCGTTGGCGCGGCAGGCGCGAGTGCTGATCCTAGACGAGCCCACGTCGGTGCTGACCCCACAGGAGGCGGCCGAACTGGCCGATGTCATGAAGCGGCTGGCAGCGAACGGCGTGAGCATCTTCCTCATCAGCCACAAGCTCGAGGAAGTCCTGCAGATCGCCAACCGGGTAACGGTACTGCGACGCGGCCGTGTCGTCGGGACCGTGGACGCTGCACACACAACTCGACGGGCGCTCGCCGAGATGATGGTGGGCGAGCTGGCGGTGCCCGCACACGAGGGACGCGCACCCACGCCCACGACGGCTGCGCCGCTGATGGAGGCCACCGGTCTCGTCGTCAACGGCGATAACGGCCGCGGCGGGTTGCAAGACATCTCGATCAGCCTCCGGCCCGGTGAGATCTTGGGGATCGCGGGAGTCGAGGGGAGCGGTCAGCCGGAACTGATCGAGGCGCTGGCCGGTGTTCGGCCCATCGCGGCCGGCCGGGTGGTTCTCGACGGCAACGACGTCACCGGCCGCTCCGCTCGGGAGCTCCAGCAGCTAGGCATCGCCCACATCGCCGCAGACCGGCACGCCGCCGGTTTGGTCGCCTCCTTGTCCGTGGCTGACAACCTGATTCTGCCTGTCACCGGTGACCGGCGCTTCAACCGTCATGGCGTACTCCGGCGCATGCCGATCAAGGCACACGTGCAGGGGCTCATCCAGGAGTACGACATCCGGGTTGCTGGACCGGAAGTGGAGGCAGGCACGTTGTCTGGCGGGAACCAGCAGCGCTTGGTGCTCGCGCGTGAGCTCTCGCGTGAACCGAGGGTCGTACTGTCCTGCTTCGCGACGCGTGGGCTGGACTTCGCATCCACCGAAGCTGTGCATCGGCGGATTCTCGGCATGCGCGACAACGGCGCCGCGATCGCCTACGCATCGGTCGATCTTGATGAGTTGCTCTCGATCTCTGACCGGGTCCTCGTGCTCTACCAGGGGAAGGTCGCCGGTGTGTTGCCGACCGCGGAGGCCGACAGCGAGCAACTGGGCCTACTGATGGGAGGAAGCAGCACGTGATCAGGAAGCTGCTGATCGGCCGCCCAGGCAACCTGGCCGAGGCGATCCTCGTGCCGGTCGCCGCCGTCGCTGTCGCCCTCGGGACGGTGGCGCTCCTGCTCGCCGTCATCGGTGCCGACCCGGCGCAGGCCTTCTCAAGCATGATCAACGCCTCGGTGGGCAGCGTGGCGGCCGTTGCCACCACCATCATCAAGGCGCTCCCACGCCTCATCGCCGCCCTCGGGATCGCCATCGCGATCCGGGCGAACCTGTGGAACATCGGCGCGGAGGGCCAGATATATGTGGCCGGAACGGCCGCCACGGCGGTGGTGCTGGTATCGCCGGAGATGCCGATGCTCGTCGTCCCGCTGGTGGCAATGATCGCCGGCACGGCTGCCGGAGCGGCTTGGGGTGCCATTCCAGGAGTCCTGCGGGCCCGCCGCGGCATCAATGAGGTGATCACCTCGTTGATGCTGGTCTATGTGGGCATCCAGCTGACTCGGTACATGCTCGAAGGCCCGTGGGCCGTGCCGCGGGCGACGTTCCCGGCGACCGAACCGTTCGAGCGGTACGCCCGGCTGCCGAACATCCTCCCAGGCACGATCCTCAACGCAGGCGTTGTCATCGCGGTCTTCGCGGTGATCGCCGCATGGTTCATAGTTGACCGGACTCGCTTCGGCCTCGACCTCAGGGCAGTCGGCGGGAACGAGAAGGCGGCCGGGTTCATGGGCGTGCCAGTACCACGGATGATCATCGCGACGATGACGCTCAGCGGCGCCTTCGCCGGCCTCGCCGGCGCCATCGAGGTCCTCGGGGTCCGCGGACGGCTGATCGAAGGCTTCTCCCCTGGATTCGGCTTCGAGGCGATCGCGGTTGCGCTGCTGGGACGGCTGCACCCGCTGGGGATGGTTGGTGCTGCCCTGCTGTTCGGCGCACTGGACGCCGGCGGCGCCGGCCTGCAGACCACCGTCACCGGTGTCAGCTCGTCGATCGTCACGGTCGCCGCAGGACTCAGCGTTCTCTACGTCCTGTTCGGGCAGGGCATCGCCGAACGGCTGAGGGAACGACGCCGCGCCCGTGCCGCACTGCGTGAGGCGCAGGAGGCAGCAATGCCCGATTCGGACCCCAAGGCATCACGGACGGCGGTGTCAGACTAATGGGCAGCAACTTCGTAACCCTTCTGCTTGTCGCCGCGGTGGCCCTCGCGGCGCCACTGCTGATCGCAGCACTCGGCGAGCTGATCTCAGAGACCGCCGGCGTAATCAATATCGAGATCGAGGCGATGATGCTGGTTGGTGCGTTCACCGGCATCGTGGGCGCCCACGCCACCGGCAATCTCCTGCTCGCGTTCCTCGCCGCGATGGCCGGCGGTGGGCTGGTGGCTGCGCTCCACGGCGCGGCCTGCTTTCACTTCCGAGCCAATCAGGTGGTGAGCGGGATCGTCCTCAACATCCTTGCGCTCGGTGCGACAACATTTCTGCTGTTGTCGGTCTTAGGTGCCGACGTCACCAGCTCGGTAGGAACCCTGCAGCGGATTGCGATACCAGTCCTGTCCGACATTCCGCTGATTGGTCCTGCACTGTTCAACCAGAACATCGTCGTTTATCTAGCGTTCCTGATGGTGCCGCTGGTCTGGCTGACGTTGACTCGCACGGCCTTCGGGCTCTC
>CAZMXH010000156.1:0-7716 GCA_964570165.1 uncultured Actinomycetes bacterium | reverse complement strand
CTCCGGGTCGATGTCGGGCAACTGGCTCGGTAGGCCGTCGCTGATGATCGGGGAGCGGTCAGCTACCACGATGTCCTCACACAATGTCCGGTTCTCGGCGTTGTTGGCTCCATCCTCCCCCGTCGGGGCGTCGATCGTCACGTCCGGCCGCGGCACCTGGGCGAAACTCCGGCCTGAACTGGTTCCTCTGCTGCTTCGCCGTCGGGCAATCTGGTACACAGCAGAGGTACGCACTCGAGCGCACGGAGGAGGCAACGAAGATGCGCGCGAAGGTCGGTGACCGGCTACACGTCCACGGGCGCACGGTCGGCAACGCTGACCGCGTGGGAGAGATCCTCGAGGTCCGGGGCAAGGACGGCCGCCCGCCGTACCGCGTCCGGTTCGAGGACGGTAACGAGCGGCTTGTCTTCCCAGGGCCTGACTCCACGATCGAAGAAGCCACCGAGAGCAAGTAGGGAAGATCCGATCTAGCGGGTTTACTTGCGCGGAGGGCCGTTGTGACGATGAACTACGCCCCACGATGTCCGCGAAGAGACGGGCAGGAATGAACTGATGAGGAGGACCACCGGTGGGCCAGACCGCGGGCCGTTCCGACCAGCACAGCGGTCCTGCTAGCCGTCTGGGGTTGCAGCCCGGCCAGGTCGTGCAGGAGCTTGGTTGGGACGAGGACTGCGACGACGACCTGCGCGCAGATATCGAGGACCTCACTGGAAGTGAGCTGATCGACGACCAGGCCGGCGAGGTTGCCGACGTGGTCCTGCTGTGGTGGCGGGACGGGGACGGTGATCTGGTCGACACCCTCGTCGACGCATCCACGGACCTTGTGGAAGGCGGTGCGATATGGCTGCTCACGCCCAAAGTCGGCCGGGAGGGACACGTGGACCCGGCCGACGTGGCGGACGCCGCTCCCACCGCTGGCCTGTCCACCACAACGACGCTGTCGGTGGCTCCGGACTGGTCGGCGACCAAGCTGGTCGCGCCGAAGAGCGCACGGTCGCGGCGGTGAGCACCGGGGTCACGGGAGCGCGCGTTCCCACTGCGGAATGGTCCTCCCACCTCTCCGCAACCGGCTGAGGACGGAGCACGCGGTGCCCTGCTACCGCTGCGGAACCCGCCAGACCGATCCTGCGCGCGACGGGGGCGGATGGCGCCGGGGTGTCCGAGGCGACGAGCAGGTGCTGGTGTGCCCCGACTGCCAGAGCACGCCCGCGTGGGACGAAGAACTGGACCGCTGCCACTCCTGCGGCTCGACCGCGCTGGTGCGCAGGCTGGGACGAACCGTGTGCTCCGACTGCGGCCGGACGTGGGACCCTTCGCGCCAGGCCCGGGCGGCGGCGAGCACTGGCCCGGACGCCGTCCCGCCGCCGCCCGGTGCCGACGACTCGCTGGCACGCGATGTGGCCGCGGCCATCGACCGGGTGCTCGGCCGCGCGCCCACGTAGCATGCGTGCCCGGCTCGCTCTGATTGGGGTTGCGGGTCGGTGCTGGGTAGTCTGTGCGTCCGTGCCGGGCGTATAGCTCAGCGGTAGAGCACCCGCCTTACAAGCGGGAGGTCACTGGTTCGATCCCAGTTGCGCCCACTCGGCCCCGGCGCGGGGATTCTCAGGTGGACACTGCCCATGGCAAGCGGCGTAGAGTGACCGCATCTGAAGTCCTTTGTCACACGGGGGCAACCGGGGTGGGTTTCCAACGACGGGCGAGTGACGCCGAGCTAATCGCGCGCGTCCGTGCAGGCGACACAGCATCCTTCGAGGAGCTTTACCAGCGCCACATCGACAACTCGCGACGGGTCGCGGGCGTCGTCGCGTGGAGCGGCGAGGAGGCCGAGGATGTCGCCGCGGAGGCCCTCACCTCGGTTCTGGCGCTGCTGCGGGACGGCGGCGGACCGGACGGCGAGCTTGCTCCGTACCTGCGCACCGTGATCCGCCGGTTGGTGGCCGAGCGCCACCGGGCCGCGGCCGCCGGCCATGGCACGCCGGGAAACCCGGTCGACGCCACGTCGCAGCACCACAAGGCGGATCTTGTCACCGCGCACAGCATGGTCCGCCAGGCCTATGAGACGCTGCCGCCACGCTGGCAGCAGGTGCTGTGGCGCAGCGAGATCGAGGGCGAGCCGCCGGGTGCGCTCGCCGCGGCCTTCGACAGCACTCCGGACGCCGCCGCGGCGCTCGCCTACCGCGCGCGGGAGGGCTTGCGGCGGGCGTATCTCGGCCTGCACCTCGCCCGGGGCCGGCGGGAGGAGTGCAAGGCCGTCGGCACCAAGGTGTCGGCGCTGGCGCGGGGAGCCCTCGATGTCGAGGACCGGCCCGCGGTACGTGCGCACCTCGCCGAGTGCGCGGCGTGCCGGGAGCGGTACGAGGAAATGCTGTTGCTGGTCACGGACCTGCCAGGGGTCCTCACCCCTGCACTGCTCGGGATAGCCGCACCCCGGCCAGCAGCGACTGCGGGAGCCGGCGCTCCGGTGCCGGCCGGATCCGCGGCAGCGGAGGCGGCGCCGCGCCTCAGCCGGCGCGACTCGTGGCGTGGCCGTGTGACCGCCAGCAGCGGCGTCATGGTGGGCACGCTGCTCGCCGCGACGGTGGCCGTGCTGCTGTTCGCACTAGCGGTCGCGAACATCGGGCCGTTGTCGGACGAAGGAGGCTCTGCGCCCGCTGCCGCCGGAACGCCTTCGGACGATCCGCCCCGCCTATCGGTCGAGACCGCGACGCCACAGTCCTCCGAGACGACGGTGAACCGGTCCGCCACTCCCGAGCCGGAGCCGACGGCCGAGCCCGAGCCGGAGCCGACCGAGGAGCCTACGCCGGAGCCTGACGGCCGGGACTCGTCGCAGCAGCCCGAGCAGGACACCTCCAGCGACATTTCATCCGGATCCAGCTCGTCGGACGCCCCGTCCGACGAAGACACCACAGAGCCGGACTCTCAACGGCAGGCCCAGACGACGGAGGCCGCGGCGCCCGAGCCGACCTCGGCTGCCGAGCCGTCCGATAAGGAGACAGATTCTCAACCGACGCCTGATGGGGCAGAGGTGGCCGCGCTGGAGGCGGCCGCCCGAGCCGCGGACCCGCCCGACTGGTGGTGCGATGCGGTGCCGTGGTGGCCCCAGTGCTCCGAGGGCTCCCAGCAACGGCGATGGGACGACGACTCGCGGGAACGCGGGTCACGGGACGGGGAAAGTGACTGGACCAAGAAGGGGTCGGGCGTTCCGATTCCGCCCGGGCTGAGCCGCAGCGGGCTCTGCGAGTGGCTGCCCGACTTGCCGCCGTGCTTGTCAAGCGAGAGGGATCGACACGGGGGCGGTTCCGGACGGTAGGGTCCTGGACGTGCCAAGGCTTGCCGACGTTGTCGCCGCGGTCGAGCAGCTCTACGACCCCGCACGCGCCGAGCCGTGGGACGCGGTAGGGCTTGTCTGCGGTGATCCGGACGCCGACGTCGAAAAGGTGCTCCTTGCGGTCGACCCGGTTGCCAGTGTCGTGGACGAGGCGCTCGCGTGGGGGGCCGACCTGGTCGTCACGCACCATCCGCTGTTCCTTCGCCCCGTGCACAGCGTGGCCGCGACCACGGCCAAGGGTCGCCTCGTGCATAGGCTGGTGAGTCACGGGGCGGCCCTGCACGTGGCGCATACCAACGCCGACTCCGCCGACCCCGGCGTTTCGGATGCGCTCGGCGACGCGCTCGGGCTCACCGAGATGCGTCCCCTCGTGCCCCAGCCGGCGGAAGCCGCCGAGAAGCTGGTGGTGTTCGTGCCGGAGCCGGATGCGGAACGGTTGTTGGACGCGCTCGCGGCTGCGGGCGCGGGCCGCATCGGCGCGTACGAGCGGTGCGCGTGGACGACCACGGGTGTTGGGACGTTCCGGCCCGGCGAGGGTGCCAGCCCGACGATCGGCCGGGTAGGCGACGTCGAGCACGTCGAGGAGACCCGCATCGAGATGGTCATGCCCCGGCCCAAGCGGGAGGCGGTGCTGTCCGCGTTGACCGCGGCGCACCCTTACGAGGAGCCCGCCTACGACGTGTACCAGCTGTCGAGCCAGCCCAGCAGCAGCGGGCTCGGCCGCATCGGCATGCTGCCCCGGCCCGAGCCGCTTGGGGACTTCGCCCGACGGGTCGCACGTGCGCTTCCCGCGACCGCGGGCGGTGTGCGGGTGGCCGGCGACCTGGACACCACGGTGGCGACCGTGGCGGTCTGCGGCGGCGCGGGAGACTCGATGATCGAGGCCGCTAGGGCTGCAGGGGTCGACGCGTACGTGACGGCGGACCTGCGGCATCACCCGGCGTCCGAGGCGATCGAGACGGGACCGCCGGCCCTGGTCGACGTGCCGCACTGGGCCAGCGAGTGGCCCTGGTTGAACGACGCCGCCGACCGGCTCTCCGATGTGCTGTCCGGTGAAGGGGCTACGGTGGAGATCCGCGTGTCGACGACGGCCACGGACCCGTGGACACTGCGCGTAGCGAAGGAGGACAGTGCCGCTGAACGCTGAGCCTGCCGTCCAGCTGCGGCTGCTCGACCTGCAGGCGCTCGACCTACGGCTCGACCAGCTTGCGCACCGGCGCCGCACCCTGCCCGAGATCGCCGAGCTGGACAAGCTGGCCGCCGAGCACGCCCGCCTGAAGGATGCCGAGGCCGCCGCGAACAGCGAGGCAGGGGACCTGGAGCGGAACCTGAGGCGGGCAGAGGCGGACGTCGACCAGGTCCGGCAGCGCAAGGACCGTGACCAGCGGCGACTGGACGCGGGTCAGGTGTCGGCTGCGAGAGAGCTCGAGAGCCTGCAAAGCGAGATCGCCTCGCTGGCTCGGCGGCAGGCCGAGCTCGAGGAGATCCAGCTGGAGGTCATGGAACGGCTCGAGGAGGCTCAGCAGCGGGCGGCACAGCTGGCGGCCGAGCGGGAGGAGGTCGGCCGTCGGGCGTACGAGGTTCAGCGAGCGCGGGATGCCGCCTTCGCCGAGATCGACGCGGAGGTCGAGTCGGTCCGGCAGGAGCGGGAGGGCGTCGCCGCCGAGATCCCGGACGACCTCCTCGCGCTGTACGAAAGGGTGCGCGAGTCCAGCGCAGGCATCGGTGCTGCCGCGCTGCGCCAGCGCAGATGCGAAGGATGCCGCCTGGAACTCGACCCAATGTCCCTCAACCAGATCAGGTCCGCGGCTCCCGACACCGTCATCCGGTGCGAGGAGTGCCGGCGGATCCTCGTCCGTACCCCAGAGTCGGGGCTGTGAGCAGGCGGCTGGTCGTAGAGGCCGACGGGGGATCGCGGGGTAACCCGGGCGAGGCCGCCTACGGTGCGATCGTCCGCGATCCCGAGACCGGCGAGGTGCTGGCCGAGGTCGCCGAGGCGTTCGGCATCGCTACCAACAACGTCGCCGAGTACCGCGGCGTGATCGCCGGGCTGCGGGCGGCTAGGGAGGTCGACCCGGCGGCGCAGGTGGAGGTGCGGCTGGACTCGCGGCTGCTGGTGGAGCAGCTGACGGGGAACTGGAAGATCAAGAGCCCCGACCTGAGGTTGCTTGCGGACGAGGTGCGCCGGGTGCTGCCGAGCGACCGGGTGAGCTATGTGTGGGTGCCGCGCGAGCAGAACATCCACGCCGACCGGCTGGTGAACCAGGCGCTGGACGGCGCCTCGACACTGTTTTCCATTGCCCGGCCTCGACCTGGTGTGCCCGCTGGTCACGAGCCGAGCCCCGCCACCTGGCTGCTGCTGGTGCGGCACGGGCGAACGCCGTACACGCGTGCCCGCCGGTACAGCGGCGGAGGCCTACCGGGTCCGTCGCTGGACGACGTCGGGCGCAAGCAGGCGGCTTGGGTGGCCGATCAGGTGGCCTCCCGTGGCGCCGACGCGGTGATCTCCTCGCCCACTGTGCGTTGCCGGGAGACCTCCGAGATCATCTCCGCCCGGCTCGGTGTGCCCGTCACCGTGGACGACGACTGGCGCGAGCACGAGTTCGGCGAGTGGGAGGGGCTGACACCCGATGAGGTGGCGCGGCGCTACCCCGACGAGCTTGCCGCTTGGCGCGCCTCCGCTACCGCCGTGGTTCCGGGCGGCGAGTCACGCGCGGCGCTTGCCGCCCGGGTGCAGCGGGCGAGGGACCGGGTCATCGAGCAGTACTCCGGGCAGGTGCCGGTGATCGTGACCCACTCGATGCCGATCAAGATGCTGGTGTGCCTGGCCCTCGGTGCTCCGCTCACGGCGACGGCACAGGTCCAGCCCGCGCCGGGCTCGCTCACCGAACTGCGGACGTACGCGGACGGGACCGCGGTCGTCACCGGACTCGGCATCCGCCCGCAGTAGCCGGCATCATCGTGGCACGATCATGACCGGACTCACCGCGTGGTGCAGCACGCCACGGCTCACCGACCCGATCCCGAGGGCGGGAAAGCCACCCGCTCCGCGTCGGCCGACGACGAGCAGGGCCGCCTTGGACGACGCGCGCACGAGCACCTCTGTCGGGTGACCCCTGTTGAGTTCCTGCGCCACTTCGACCTCCGGATGGCGGGCAGCCGCCCCGGACAACGCCGATGTCAGCGTGCGGCGCGCTGCATCCTCGTCGACATGGACGCCGGTGGCCGCACCGGCGTGCAGCAATGTCCGTCGCGTGGCCCAGCCCAGCTGCCGCCACGCGTAGACGGCCCGCAGCGGGGCACTGCGCAGGGCCGCCTCGTCGAAGGCCGCCTCGAGCGCCGGTCCCGTCGCGGCCGACCCGTCGACGCCAACGACGATCTCGCCTTCGGGGTCCGGCACCGGGTGCTGGACGACGACGACCGGACCTGTCGTGCGGCTCGACACCCCGTGGGCGACCGAGCCGAGCAGCAACCCGGTGAACCCGCCCTCGCCGCGGCCGCCGACGACCAGCAGGGCTTCCCCAGCCGCGGCGTCGAGCAGCGCCGGCCTGGGGTCTCCGGGGAGCAGCTCGGTGGAGACCTTGACCTGCGGCGCGACCTGACGGGCGACCGCGGCCGCCTCGTCGAGCATTCGGGCGGCGTCCTCCCGCGCCCAGCGGCCCACCTCGGCGTGTGCGGCGTCCTCCGGCATGTCGTACAGCCAGCGCTGCAGCGCGTGCACGACCCGCAGTGGCTGCTTGCGCAGGGCCGCCTCGGCGGCGGCCCAGCGGAGGGCGAGCATGCCGACCTCGGACCCGTCTATTCCCACGACGATCTCGCTCATGCCTTACCTCCTCGCCCTCCCCAAGCGTCGATCACGGCAGAGATCTGCTGCCGGACACAACCCATGATCGACGCTGTAGAGGGGTTGTGCACCGGACGAAGGTCACGGGCGGCGAGGCCGGAGGTCACCGGTGTTCCGCCGGATCAATGCTCGGGAGCGTCGAGATCGCCACCGGTGTCGTCCGAGGGGGTTGCGACGATGCCGGCGGCCCGAGCATCCGGCCAGACCCAGTCCCGTATCGCCGGGTCGTCCTCTCCGAATTCGCGGGTGTGCTGCCGGGCGCGCAACCGGCAGTCGATCATCTCCTGGCGCAGCGTCGCGGCGCGGGAGCGCAGTGCCGGCACCCGGTCGATGACGTCGATGACCAGGTGGAAGCGGTCCAGGTCGTTGAGCATCACCATGTCGAACGGCGTCGTGGTGGTGCCCTCCTCCTTGTAGCCGCGGACATGGATGTTGTCGTGGTTGGTACGCCGGTAGGTGAGCCGGTGGATCAGCCACGGGTAGCCGTGATAGGCGAAAATCACCGGCTTGTCCGCGGTGAAGATCGTGTCGAAGTAGCGGTCCG
>CAZMXH010000155.1:351-7720 GCA_964570165.1 uncultured Actinomycetes bacterium | reverse complement strand
CCACCAGCTGCTTGAGCTGCTCGGTGTCAAGGTCGGCCGCGCGTTCCTCTGGGGTGAGCGTCGCGTCGGTCGTCATACCGGCACCCTCCCGCCGACCGCGGGGCTGGGCAACTGGCGCACTCGCAACTGGTCAGTGTGTGCGGCTTGAGCATTGAATGCCGCTATTTGTTGGACAACTTGCACGATCGATGACCGAGATGTTCCAATGCATCGCCCGTTCACCGAACAGCCCGGAGTGGGCGTGCTCGCGTCACCGCTCACGAGCGGTCGTAGGTCTCCCCTACGCCGTCCGGTCCACGGAACCCAGCCGCGGGAACGGGGCAGTCGAGAAGATCACCTCGACCGGAACCTCGAAATACTCCGCAATCTTGAGTGCCAGGTAAAGGCTGGGGCTGTACTCGCCGCGCTCGAGGTAGCCGATCGTCTGGTAGTGGACGCCCAAGGCATCGGCGAGCTGGCGCCGGGAGATGCCCCTCTCGGCGCGCAGCATCGCGATCCGGTTGTGGACGGTCTCGCTCATCGCCTCAGCCCATCCGCTGCAGCGCGGCCTGCCGCCGCTGCTCCATGCTCCCGCCCGACTCCTTCCGCGCCATCCGGCGCAAGATGGGCGGCGCGAGCAGCAGCCCCGCGACGGCCCAGGCCCCGAGCACACCGAACATCTCCAGGTACCGCCACGACTGGCCGATCTCGGCGGCCACTGCGGCGTCCGGCAGCAGCGCCGCCCGCATACCGTGCCCGAGCCAGTAGATGGGGAACGCCTGGGCGATCGCTTGCACCCAGCCGGCCATGGCGGTGATCGGGTAGAAGATGCCGGAGATCGCGGTCAGGGTGCCGACAGACAGCATGGTCAGACCGAAGGCGGAGTTCGGGCTCTTCACCAGTGAGCCGATCACCGCCCCCCACGGAAGCACCGCGACGAGCCCGAGCGCCGCCACGCCGAGCATCAACAGCCATCCCGTGACACCTGCCTCGAGCAACTCGGGCACGAAGACCAGTCCGGCGGCCAGGATGATCGCCAGACTCACCATGGTCATCATCGCAAGCACGACCACCTTGCCGACGAAGTAGCCGGCCATGCCGTGCGGGATCGCCTTCGCCCGCAGCAGCGTCCCGTCCTCCCGCTCGATGGCGAGCACGCCGGAAGCGCCCATCATGCCGCCCCATCCGACCATCAGGCCGAGAATGCCAGGCAGCACGACGGCGGCCAGAGACAGTGTCGTCCCCTCGACGATCGAGTTGCGCTGGAAGAACAGCACGACCGCGAACACGACAGCCAGAACGACGTTGACCACGACCTCGTCACGGCTGCGCACGTAGGCGTTGCGAAACTCGATCAGGCCACGCCACAGGCCCGCGCGGATGCCCAGGTTGGTCGACACCATCACGCCGTCCTCTCGAACGGGGTGACCTCACCACGGACTTGGCCGGTCTCGTGACGGTGCACCATCGCCATGTATGTGTCCTCCAGGCTCGCTCGCCGCACCTCCAGGTCGCCGATGGCCTCGCCGTGCTCGGCGAACAGCTCGCGGACGAAGCCGGTGGCATCGTCCGTCGCATGGACGAACGTTTCGCCGTTCCGGCTCCAGCGCACCTGCGCCTTTCCGGAGGCCTGCCGGGCGAGCTGGTCGGCACTGCCGTCGGCGACGATCCGGCCGGCGGCGAGGATGAGAATGCGGTCGGCCAGCTTCTCCGCCTCGTCGAGGTCGTGCGTCGTCAACAGGATCGTGGTGTCCTCGAAGTCCGCGAGCCGGTGCATCAGGTCATGGAAGTCACGGCGGGCATGCGGATCGAATCCCGCGGTCGGCTCGTCCAGGAACAGCAGCTCGGGGCGTCCGACCAGGCCGATCGCGACGTCGAGGCGGCGGCGCTGGCCTCCGGAAAGCTTGCTGATCGGCTGGTCGGCCTGGCCGGCTAGACCGACCACCTCGATCAGCTCGTCGGCCGGGATAGGGCGCTTGCGGTCGGGCGTCGCGTAAGGCGCGTAGTAGCGGCCGAGGTGGTCGAGCAACGTGTGCACTTTCCACCTGCCATGGTCACGCCAGGACTGCAGCACGATGCCGATCCGGGCTCGCCAGTCCTCCCCTCCGCGCGCCGGGTTCACGCCCAGCACCCGTACCTCACCGGCGGAAGGCATCCGGAAGCCCTCCAGGATCTCGATCGTCGTGGTCTTACCCGCGCCGTTCGGCCCGAGCAGGGTGATCACCTCGCCGCGGCGTACAGAGAAGCTGACTCCGTCCAGCACCTCGTTCGAGCCGTACCGCATCCGCAAGTCGCGAACCTCGATCACAGCGTCGTCCGGTGGATCACCACCGCGGACCGGCCTCTCCAGTTCTCGCACAGTCCCCATGGCTCCTTCACCACTTCATCCAAGATCTATGCACGACGGTAGCATAACTACTACAAACGGTAGTAGCTGAGGGAGGACTTGGCAACAATGACCCGCTGGCGGGGCTCTCGGTGCTTGGACCTACCACGCGAGATGTGAGCGGCCGCCGATCCGTCCGGCGGCAGCGTGGTGGAGCGGGGTGCGATGGCGTCACAGACTGATCACCAGTGTACAATCTGAGCACTCTTCCGGCACGATGACGGACACGTTGTATGGTCGATGACCTAGATGCCCGGATCCTTCGACTCTTCACTGAGCAGCCGAAAGTGGGCGTGCTCGAGGCGTCCCGTCGGCTCGGCGTGGCCCGCGGAACCGTCCAGGCGCGGCTGGACCGGCTCAGCGCCGCCGGAGTGATCCGGACGCTCGCCCCCACACTCGACCCCACCGCAATGGGCTTTCGCGTGACAGCGTTCGCGACCCTGGAGATCCGGCAGGGCGCCCGCGACCGCGTGGCCGCCCACCTGTCGCGCATCCCCGAGGTGCTGGAGGTCCACACCATCACGGGGCCGGGGGACCTGCTGTGCCGCATCGTGTCCCGGGACAACGACGACCTGCAACGCGTCATCGACGACCTGGTGGGCGACGAGGACGTGCTGCGGACGTCCACGCTCATCGCACTGTCGACAGTGGTCGGTCCGCGGGTGCTCCAACTTGTCGAAGCGGCCGCCCGGGCAGGGTAGCCTTACCCTCTTGTGCGGCACTCTTCGTAGAGAGGGTTGAATGTACGTCGATGTCCAGTGACGGTACGTACCCGCGGCGAGCCTCCAGGCGCGGCGCCCGCGCGAGCCAGCAAAGCAGCCGGGTCTCGCCGAGTTCGGCCGCCGCAGTGCTGATCATGGCGGGCATCCTCGGCTTCATCGGCGGGGCGATCGTCGGTGCGGCGGGCGGAGACCCGGAAGGCGCGGCCGCAGCGACGAACACCGCGACCCAGACCCCTGGCGAGGGCGACGCCTCCGGCGAGGAGTCCCCCGAGGCGTCGCCAGGGAACGACGAGGGTGACCATACCGTGTCGCTGGTCGCAGACCCGACGACTGTCGGGATCAATGAGCGCATCGACCTCGCCGGAAACCTCGAGCCTCCTGTCGAAGGGATCACCCTGCGGGTGGAGCGCCGCCTCGAGGGCGAGGACTGGACACCGTTCGGCAACGAACCGGTCGTGACAGAGACCCGCGACGACGGCAGCTTCAGCACCTGGGTCCAGACCGGTCGCGAGGGCACGAACGAGTTCCGCCTTGTAGGAGAGGTCGACGGCGAGCGGATAGAGTCGCAGACCGTGACCGTCACCGTGCAGGGGTCCGGTGACGACTAGCCGCGCGCGCTGAGCTCAACCCAGTCGACGCGCCACCTCCGCCGCGGCCGCAACCACCCGTGGACCGATCACCGCGTCGAACTCGCCGAGCGCCACCACGCCGACGCTCGCCTCCACCCCGGTGACGCCAGGTACTGCCGCCGCCACCCCGTGCGCACCGGCCTGCAACTCCCCCGCCGTCGTCACGTAGCCACGGTCGCCGGCGCGGCCGGCCAGGATGGCCTTGCCCGCCGCACCCCGGTCAAGCGGGTGGCGCGACCCGACGCGGTACGCGACGTGGTACGCCGTCCAACTCGGCTCGACGACGGCAACCGCCAGCGCCTCCCCGTGCTCGGCGATGGTCAGGTGGGCCGTGGCACCGACGTCCTCGGCCAGCTCCCGCAGGACCGGCAGCGCCGCCCGCCGCAACAGCGGGTGTACGGCATCGGCCAGCCCAAGCGCGGCGAACCCGAGCGTCAGCCGGCCGTCGGCGCCGCGGCGCAGCATCCCGTGTAACTCCAGCGTGGCGGCCAAGCGGTACACGACCGTCCGGTTCACTCCCAACGCGGCGGCCGCCTCGGAGACGGTCAGCCCTCCGCCGCCGGAGTCCGCAAGCAACGCGAGCAGCCGCAGCCCGCGGTCCAGCGTCTGCGAGATCTCGGCCCCCACGGGCTACGAGGCTACCCCGCCACCCGGACCCGCCCGGCCGCCCATGAGCCGAGCGTTGCCAGCGCCACCATCACGGCGAGGATGCCCGCGTACGCCGCCGGATGCGTCGCACCCGCGGCCTCGTGCGTCGTCCCGAAGATCACGCCGGCCAGGCCGACGAACACGATCGAGAACAGCGCGTCGCACAGCTGCAACGCCGCCGAGTTGGCGCCATGGTCGGCGACCGGCGACAGCCGGAACATCAGGACGCTTGCGCTGGCGAACCCCACGCCCATCCCGATGGCGCCGAACGTCCACGCCACGGCCGCGACGAACGCGGGAACCACCGGGATCAGCACCAGCCCGGCCGCAGCGATTCCGGCGGCCACGATGCCGCAGCCGATCCGTAGCAACAGGTAACGCGGCACCGCCATCCCCGGCCGGCCCTGATACCACGCGCCGGCGAACCAACCGAGCGCCCCGCCGCTGAGCGCCATCCCCGCGAGCGTCGCGGACAGGCCGCGCTGGTCGACAAGCATCAACGGAAGGAATGCTTCGGCACCGAAGAAGGCCCCTGCGAGGATGCCACGCATTGCGATCACGGTAGGCAACCCTCTGCGCAGCCAGAGCGTCCCCGGCGGAAACAGTCGCGGCACGCTCGGCGCGAGCAGCGCGAGGGCGCCGACGGCCAGCGCCACGGCCGTGACATCGCGGCGCAGGCCCGCTGCCTGCAGCAGGCCCATTCCGATCGCGGCCGCCGTCGCCAGCCGAAGTCGTCCGCGCCGCAGCGTCGGGCCGCCCGGCGGCGGGCCGTCGTACGCCCGCACCCGGGGCAGCGCGACCACCAGCGGCAGCGCGACGAGCGGAACGATGCCCAGGAACACCAGCCGCCACGTGAGGTGGTCGGCAAGGGTTCCGGCGACGAGCGGTCCAGCGATCGAGGGGACCACCCATGCGGCGGACACGGCGGCGAAGATGCGCGGACGCAGGTCCTCGTCGTACGCCCGCGCGATGACGACGTAGAGCGCGACGATGACGAGGCCCGCGCCCAGGCCCTGGGTCGCCCGGCCGGCGACGAACGGCCACATCGCCTGCGCGGTGCCCGCGATCAACAGGCCGCCGGTGAACGAGGTGGCGCCTGCAAGGAGCGGCAGCCACGGGCCGCGCCGGTCGCAGAGTTCGCCGGACAGCACCATGGCGAACAGGCTCGCTGTGAAGAAGCCCGTAAACGCCCACGCGTACATCGGCAGGCCGTCGAGGTCATGCACGGCGCGGGGCATCGCGGTCGCGACCGCCATCGCCTCGAAGGCCACGAACGCGATCGTGGCCACGATCCCGAGAGTCAGCCGACGGTGCTCGCCACCCAGGATCTGAGGCGTTCGCACCGCGTCGGTCGTCACGAGCCGATCCTATGGAGGCGCCGGCACGGGCCACACGAGTCCGCTCGAGTGTCGGCAACCGGTTGGGCGGTCATGCCGGAAGCCTGCAACATCAAGAGCGCTTGATGTCAACAGGTTACGAGCGTGGTTCGATCACGTTCGGGAGGCGCGCCCCTGCCACGGCAGGGCTGCACGCCTGCCGTGGCAGGGCCGCGCCTCCCGAACGTGATCGAACCACATCACGGTAGGCTGAGTTTGTGAGCACCCAGCTGAGCCCCGGCACCGAGACCATCGAGGAGCCGCGTACCCGGACGAGCTCCGGCGACGGCGACCACGAGCGATTCTCGCACTACGTCGCCAAGGACAAGCTCACCGACGCGATGATCAACGGCACCCCCGTCATCGCGCTGTGCGGCAAGGTCTGGGTGCCAAGCCGCGACCCTGAGAAGTACCCGGTGTGCCCGCAGTGCAAGGAGATCTGGTCCAAGCTTCGCCCGGGTGACCGCGAGGGCAGCGACGACTCCGCCAACACCTGACCGCAACGGGCCACGACCCATCCCCGAGTTGTCGGGGTAGCCGTGCGCATCCCGGCAGGCCGCAGAGTTGTCCGGCCTGACAGGTCGCGTGGAGCGTCAGTTGAGGGACGGGTCGAGCGGGAAGTTCGCCATCCAGGACAGCCGCCCCTCCTGCCGGCGCAGCACCGTGCGCCACAGGTCCTCGGCCGAGTCGGTGAACGCGTCCGACATCTGCGCGTCGACGACGAACCACGCGCCCTCGTCGATCTCGGACTCCAGCTGGCCCACGCCCCAGCCGGCGTAGCCCGCAAACACCCGCATCCCCAGCACTGCCGGGGACACGACCTCGGGCGGCACGTCCAGGTCGACGACCCCGAGCTGGCCGCTCACCCGGCGCACGCCGAGCGGCTCGTCGCCGTCGGTGAGCGCCACCAGGCCCAGCGCACTGTCAAGGCTCACCGGGCCGCCCTGGAACACCACCGCCGGCGCCGACACCACCGGCTGCCAGGCAGGAAGAATAGACGTGACCGGCACCTCGGTAGGTCGGTTGACCACCACTCCCAGCGCACCGTCGGAATCGTGTGAAAGCATCAGCACGACCGTCCGCTCGAAGTTCGGGTCTCGCAGCACCGGTGCTGCGACAAGCAACCGCCCCTCCAGACTCATGGCACCATGCTGCCCGTTCCGAACCGCCTACGTCACGCCGCCGGGTAGAACGACACGGGTCCCACAACACGAAGACCGACATGATCGCCGACGGCAACATCGGTCGGAGCCCCGAGCCGGCGGACGGCGACGGGCACCGGACCGTCCGAAGCCTCGACCTGCACCCGGACAAGCGCGTCGTGACCGTAGAACACCGTGGAGGTCACCGTCGCCTTGACGCCCTCGCCGGCGTCGCCGAGCGCGATCTGCTCGGGCCGGACGATCGCCCGGCCGGTCCCGTGCACCGGGGTGCGCAGCAGCAACTCGCCCAGCGGGCTCGACGCGTACTCGCCCGTGGCCTCAGCGTCCAGCACGACGGCATCGCCCACGAAAGTGGCAACACCGAGGTCGACGGGTGACGCGTACAGCTGCGCCGGCGCCGCCACCTGCGCAATCCGTCCGCCGTCCAGCACCGCGACCTGGTCGGCCATGGACAGCGCCTCCTCCT
>CAZMXH010000155.1:0-341 GCA_964570165.1 uncultured Actinomycetes bacterium | reverse complement strand
ACCGCCGTCGCGCCGGCGGCTCGCAGCACGGCGCGGACGTCTTCGCGCACCGCGGCCCGCAGGCCGGTGTCAAGCGCGCTGAACGGCTCGTCCAGCAGCACGAGTGCCGGATCGGGCGCCAGCGCACGGGCGATCGCCACGCGCTGCTGCTGGCCGCCGGACAGCTCGTGCGGCATCCGATCACCCATGCCGGCGAGACCGACCAGCTCGAGCAGCTCGTCCACCCGTGCCGAGCGGCCCTTGCGCTGCCCGAGCCCGAAGCGGACGTTGCCGGCGACCGTCAGGTGCGGGCACAGCGCCCCCTCCTGCGGGACCACCCCGACACGGCGCCGCTCGGGAGG
>CAZMXH010000154.1:0-7754 GCA_964570165.1 uncultured Actinomycetes bacterium | reverse complement strand
TGAACCCGCGAGAGGGATGAACCTCAACCCGCTTAGCAGGCGGGCGCCATAAACCAGACTAGGCGACGCCTCCAAGCCGCGGTTACCGGCGGCCACGCAAGGGTAACCGCCAGGCCTGGGACACTGCAAAAGGTGACCCGCTGACGCTTCCCAACCGGTCAGCGGCAACCGGCGGCCCTGGTACCGCGTCACCTATATGGGGTGTCGAGCCGGTGCGGGCACGGTCCGTGGACGGATCAATTAGGGTTTGCGCCGGGAGAGACCGCAGGAGGTATGGGCCGCAGGTGAGTACCGCCATCACGCGCGGAGGGTCGCGGCGCGCCAGGCTGGAGGCCCGGCGTCGCCACCGCGAGCGGCACTTCGGCCGTTTTCTCGGCCTCACCGCGCTCGGCACGCTCGTCCCCGGAGCGGGCCTGCTCGCCGCCGGCCGACGCGGCTGGGGCAAGTTCTTCCTCACTCTCGTAATACTCGGCGTCCTCGTCATCGGTACGGTGCTGTGGCGCGTGCCGTTGAGCCGGTTGGCCTCGTCCGCCTTCGACCAGACCCAGCTCGCGCTCATCGCGATCGGTCTGGTGATCGTTGCTGCTGTGTGGCTGATCGTAGCCGTGGCCAGCCACAAGGCGCTCGAGCCGGACGGGCTGCGGGCGGGCCAGCGTCTCGCGGGTGCCCTTGTCGTGGTTGCCATGGCCAGCCTCGTGGTCGCTCCGATGGCCGTCGGTGCTCGCTACGCGTGGACCCAGAGCAACCTCATCGGCAACATCTCGCGGGACAGCTCGACGACCCCCGACCTCGACAGTGCCGACCCGTGGGCGGACAAGCCGCGGGTCAACGTCCTGCTGCTCGGCGGCGACGGCGGCAAGATCGGCGAGAACATCCGCACGGACACGGTGATCCTCGCCAGCATCGACACCGACACCGGCGACACGTTCATGTTCTCGCTGCCCCGCAACCTGCAGAACGTCCCGTTCCCGCCGGGCACCGAGTTGGCCGAGCGGTTTCCCTACGGCTTCCAGGGCGGGCCGGACGAAGATCCGGCGTTCTACCTGCTGAACGCCGTCTACAACGAGGCTCCCAACCACGTCTCCGAGGCCGCTTTCGCCGGCTCCGAGGATCCGGGAGCCGACGCCGTCAAGATGGCCGTCTCGGCAGCGCTCGGCGTGGACGTCGACTACTACGTGATCGCCGATCTGGATGGTTTCCAGGACATCGTCGACGCAATGGGCGGCATCACCCTCGACGTCAACTACCCCATCCCGATTGCTTCCCAGAAGCTCGAGGGCGCTGGGTGCAGCCAGCCCAGGGACTGGATACTCCCCGGGAAGGACAAGCATCTCGACGGTGCCGAGGCACTGTGGTTCGCGCGGGCACGCTGCGCACCGGACCACCCCGACTACCCCGAGTTCTGGGGGCTCAACAACCCGGTCGTCGATGACTACAACAGGATGGAACGCCAGCGCTGCGTCATCGGCGCGATCGCCAACGAGGCGCAGCCGTTGAACCTGTTGCCCAAGTTCGAGGCACTTGCCAGCGCTACCGAGCACAACGTCGCCACTGACATCCCCGCCGACATGTTCCCGGCCTTCGCCGAGCTCGGGCTCAAGGTCAAGAACGCTTCGCTCGTCAGCCTGCCATTCACCAAAGAGGTGATCGATCCGGCGAATCCGGACTACGAGGCGATGCAGACCATCGTCGAGGAGGCGTTGACACCAGACCCCGAGCCCTCGACCACGGCAGCGGACGAGACCGGATCCCCGGACGAGGGCGCCGGCAGCCCAACGGAGGGCGCAGGCGATGCCGCCGGCGCCGAGGGCACTGGCGAGTCGGACACCGGCGCGGAGACGTCCGGCTCCGGGACCGAGCCGGAGAGCACGCCCAGCAGGACCCCGGACGAGCCGGTCGACGTCAGCGTGGCGTGCTGAGCCCGCCTTACGCACCCTGCTGGCGAGACCCGCGGCTCTCCGTGATGCGGGCGCGCAACTCCCGCGCAAGGTCCTTCGGTCCGATCTCCAGCGACGCCGTCCTAATCACGCTTCGCCTGCCCCCTACGACGTCGACCAAGACCGAGGGGCCGTCCGTCTGCACTCGCCGGATGTCCTGCCACGCCACTCGCCGCATCCCCGTGCCCGGTCCTGTGGCGTTCAGCAGGCCGTCCCGGTCGAGAACGACCCGGGCGCCGCGCCTGACGAGCCGCAGCAGGCCGACGACGAGAACCAGCAGCGCGAGCGCGGTCGCCAGGGCGAGCAACAGACCGACGGCTACCGTGACGGGACGCGAGGGATCCACTGCGAGCAGCGCGCTGGTGCCGATGATGCACGCGCCGAGCCCGACGGTCCCGACCCCTACCCCGCGCAACGCGACGGGCGTCGGAACCGTGTAGACGACTCGCCGTCCGGTCTCCACACCACCAGTCTGCGCCACCGGGCAGCCCGCCTACTCCGCCGCGCCCATCACGCGCTCGTGGGCCTCGCTCACCAGCCGGCACAGCGGGCACAGGTCCTGGCCGTTGCGCCGACTCCAGGCGGTCAGTTCCTCGCGCGCCTCCTGAGGCGTCCGCCCCACCGAGCCGTGGTCGCCGCACACATCGCAGACGATCACCACATGGGCGCTCATAGGACCCCCTCGAATGCTCGAACACCGACGACATGGCGCCTCGGTCGGCCTGGTACCAGCCAGCACAGGAGACTACCGCCGTATCGTACGAGCAGTGCGCATCTTCGCCGGGCCCGAAGCGCGCCGGGCACGTGCCGCGGTCAGCGTCCTGTTCTGCGTCAACGGCGCGATCATCGCGAGCGTGCTGCCTAGGTTGCCCGCCGTCAAGGCGAACCTGGACCTCAGCAATGCCGCGCTCGGCACCGGCTTGGCGTTCGGCCCGGCCGGTGCGCTGCTCGCCAGCGTCATAGCCAGCAGCGTCGTTGCCCGTTTCGGGAGCGGTCGGCTCGCAGTGGCGGCGAGCGTCGGCTACGGCTTGGCGCTGCCGTTGATCGGCCTCGCTCCGGCGTGGGCGGCGTTCGCAGCGGCGCTGTTCGTGTACGGCGTGTGTGACGCCTTCGCAGACATCGGCCAGAACGCGCACGGCCTGCGGGTTCAGCGGGCGTACGGACGCTCCATCATCAACGGCTTTCACGCCTGGTGGAGCATCGGAGGCATGCTCGGAGCGGGCTCAGCGGCGGTGGCCGCCTCCCTGGCCGTGCCCCTCACCGTGCATCTGGGCGTGGCAGGAGGCGTGCTCGCGCTTGCCGCGCTGGCCGCGGGGCGGTGGACGCTGCCCGGCAGCGACCCCGGTGCCGATCACGCCGGGCCGCCTCCCGCAGCGGACCCCGCCGCCCGGCCACGGCGAGCACGGCCGCCCATCCTCGCACTGGCTGGGCTCGGGGCGCTGACCCTGCTCGCCGCGATCGTGGAGGACGTGCCTGGCTCGTGGGGGGCGGTATACCTCCGAGACGAGGTCGGGACGACCGCCGGAACGGCGGCGCTCGCGTTCGCGGCGTTCACGACGGGAATGACGGCCACCCGGCTGGCTGCCGACCGGGTCGTCGACCGGTTGGGGCACGTCGCCGTGGTCCGTGCCGGTGGGGCGCTCGCAGCGGCGAGCCTTGCCGCCGGCCTGCTGGTTGGGACGTGGTGGGCGGGGCTGGCCAGCTTCTTCCTCGTCGGGGTCGGTGCCGCCGCCGGCTTCCCGGCCCTGTTCCACGCCGCCGGACACCGGCCGGGTGTGCGTCCAGCGGACGGGATCGCACTGGTCTCGTGGTCGGGACGGGCCGGCTTCCTGATAGCGCCACCGCTGGTCGGGGTGTTCGCCGACGCCCTCGGGCTGACCTGGGCTGTCGGCCTCGGGGCTGTAGCCGCCGCCTGCGTCGCCGTCGGCGCGACGGCGGCACTTCGCCCGTGACGAACGTCCGCGTTCGGGTTGGCGGAGGGCGTGGGATTCGAACCCACGAGGACGGAGTGGGCCCCGCCCTAGAACTTTTCAAGAGTTCCCCGTTCGGCCTCTCCGGCAGCCCTCCGGGTCCTACCTCAGTGTCTCACCCGCGCACTCTACGTGCTGCGCCCCGGCCGTGACCATCATCCGGTCTCCCTGGGCAGCACGAGGCCCTACGCCGCGTGATCGAGCGGTTGAGGCTACCGTCAATGGCGTGACGAACACGCGGCCGTGGACGCTGGCGGTGGACTGTGGCGGCACCGCCATCAAGGCGACGGTGCTCGACGCCAGCGGCGCGCAACTGTGCGACCGGGTCAGGATCCGTACGCCCTATCCGCTGCCACCGGAACTGCTGCTCGAGTCCGTTAGCGACCTGGGGGCCGAAACCGGCCTCCGGTACGACCGGGCCTCGGTGGGGTTCCCCGGCATGGTGCGCCACGGCATCGTGTACGCCACACCGCACTACGTGACCGAGGCCGGCCCGTTCACCACCAAGGATCCTGACTTGGAGAAGCGGTGGTCCGGATACGACGTCCAGGGCGCACTGGCAAGCGCGCTCGGCGTCCCGGTGCGGGTTCTCAACGACGCGGAGGTCGCCGGGCTCGCCGTCATCGAGGGACGCGGGTTCGAGGCTGTCTTCACCCTTGGCACCGGCCTCGGCTGCGCGCTGTTCGACGACGGCCGGCTGCTGCCCAAGATCGAGGTGTCCCAGGCCCCGTTCCGCGACGGCGAGACCTACGACGAGCAACTCGGCCACCATGCGCGCCAGCGGATCGGGGAGCGGAAGTGGACCGAGCGCGTGGCCCTGGCGCTGGACTCGCTGCGCCCCGTTCTCTGGTGGGACCGTGCGTACCTCGGCGGCGGCGGCGTCAAGCACCTGACCCGCGACGTCGGGCCCGACATCACGGTCGTCACGAACGAGTCCGGCCTGCTCGGGGGCGTTCGGGTGTGGCAGCTGTCACAGTGATCACAGAGACAGGTGGGTGACCTTCAGCTCGTCGTTGGAGTGGGCCCGGCGCAACGCCTTCTTGTCGAACTTGCCGACGCTTGTCTTCGGTATCTCCTCGACGACGGCCCACCGGTCCGGTACCTGCCACGTCGCGACCTTCGCGGCGAGGAAATCCCGCAACTCCTCGGGGGAGACCTGCTTGCCCTCCGCCGGCACCACGATGGCGAGCGGTCGCTCCCCCCACTTCTCGTCCGGGACTCCGACCACGGAGGCCTCGGCGATCGACGGGTGAGCCATCAGGTGACCCTCGAGCTCCACGGAGCTGATCCACTCGCCGCCTGACTTGATGACGTCCTTCACCCGGTCGGTCAGCCGCAGGTACCCGTCCGCGGTGATCGTCCCTACGTCGCCGGTGCGAAGCCACCCGTCATCGAAGGCGTCCGAGGACGGTTCGCGGTAGTAGGACCCGGTCACCCACGGCCCGCGTACCTCGAGCTCGCCGACCGACTCGCCGTCCCACGGCAGCTCCTCGCCCGCGGGGCCGGTCAGCCTCGCCTCGACGGGTGCGACGAGCCGACCCTGGGTCAACCGGTACTGCATCCGCTCCTCACCGGACGTGCCGTGCGGCGGGCGCCCGTGGGTTCCCAGCGGGCTGGTCTCAGTCATGCCCCATGCATGCAGCAACGTAATGCCGTTGCGGTCGTACGCCTCCATCAGCGATCGCGGACAGGCCGAGCCCCCTACGACCGCGTCGGTCAGCGAGGAGATGTCGGCGTCCGGGTTCCGGTCGACATGCTGGATCAACGCCGACCAGACGGTGGGGACACCGGCCCCCTTGTTCGGCCTCGCGGCCGCGATGAACTCCGCTAGCGGCTCGGGAGCAAGGAACCGGTCGGGCATCGCCAGCGATGCCCCGCTGAGAAACGCCGCGTACGGCAGGCCCCAAGCCAGCACGTGAAACTGGGGGACGATCGTGAGCAGCAGGTCGCCCGACGACAGCGCGAAGCCGTCCGGCATCGTCACACAGAACGAGTGCAGGTAGATCGACCGGTGGCTGTAGACCACGCCCTTCGGGTTTCCGGTAGTGCCCGACGTGTAGCACATCGCCGCCGCCGCCCGCTCGTCTATGTCCGGCCACGGGTAGCTGCCCGGCCGGCCCGCGAGCAGCTTGGCGTAGTCGTGCGCGACGACGCCGGTGCCCTCAAGCACGGACATGTCGGCGGGACCGTTGACGATCAGGTGCTTCACGGTCCGCAACCTGGGCAGCAGTTTGGCGAAGCCGTCCAGCAACGTGTTGTCGACGATGACGACCCGGTCCTCGGCGTGGTTGGCGACGAACGCAAGCTGCTCGGGGAACAGCCGGATGTTCAGCGGGTGCAACACGGCGCCCATCGCAGGAACCCCGAAGTACGCCTCGAGATGCTCGGCGTTGTTCCACATGAACGTCGCCACCCGGTGCCCCTCGCGGACGCCGAGGTCGGCCAGCGCACCCGCGAGCCGGCCGGCGTTCGCGGCCACCTCACCGTAGGTCGATGTCCGGGTCCCGCCCTCCGTCGCGGTCACGACGGTGCTGTCCGCGAAGATCCGGCCACCGTGCTCGAGCAATCGACGAAGCTGCAGCGGAACGTCCATCATCGTGCTCGGTACGGCGGGGTTGTGAGGTGTGCGCTGCACTGGTGCCCCCTTCGTCGCGCGAGAGAGCGATCGCCCGCGACTCGTCAGTTCGCCATACCTTCACGATGCCCGAGATCGTGCGCGCGGGGAAGCCCCGGTCGCGTCATTGATCGGCCGGGCGGACGAGCCATCGCCGGTGGTGCAGCGCCGGGTTCCTGTCCCGTACTTCGATCAGCCGCTCCCGGCTCACCTCGCCGTGCGCCACACCCTCGGACTCGCCGAGCCCGCTCACTTGCACGCCCATGGGGTCGACCAGCGCGCTGCCGCCGCAGTAGCGCGGTCCGCACTGCGCCGCCGCCGCCACGTAGGCGGTGTTCTCGATCGCCCGCGCCCGCAGCAGCGTTCGCCAGTGATCCTCCTTGAGGGGCCCGCGGACCCACGCCGCCGGCACGACGAGAACCTCCGCGCCCGCGTCGACCAGCGCCCGCGAGTGTTCCGGGAAGCGCAGGTCGTAGCAGGTCAGCAGGCCTAGCCGGAATCCCGCGACGTCGGTGACCACCGCGGCAGGCGGGCCGGCGAGCAGCCGGTCGGACTCGCGGTAGCCGAATGAGTCGTACAGGTGCGCCTTGCGGTAGGTCGCCACCACCTCGCCGTCCGGTCCCACCACGACGAGGGTGTTGTACGGCCGTGCCGGGTCGTCTGACCGCTCGAACATCCCGGCGACAACCGTTGCGCCGGTCTTGCGGGCGACGTCCGCGAGCGCGTGGACGTACGGACCGTCCAGCGGCTGCGCCGCCGGGCCTAGCGGTGTGTCCTCGCGTCCGAAGTCGTGCATCGCGGCTTCGGGCACCACCACGAGATCGGCCCGCACCTCGTCGGCCAGCCGGGCGATGGTCGACTGGTTCGCGTCGGGCTCGAGGCCGGCGGAGAACTGGAGCAGGGCGACACGCATGGGACCTATCTTCCCGCACACTGAGACCATGCCGGTGTGGGACGCGGTCGTGCTCGCGGGAGGCCAGGGCCGCCGGCTCGGAGGCGTCGACAAGCCCGCGCTCATCCTCGGCCGCCGCACGCTGCTCGACGTCGCGCTCGCCGCCGGCGTGCGCGCCCGGCACACGGTCGTCGTGGGGCCCCAGCGCCCACGCTAAAGGTGGGGGCCCCCAGTTTAGCCCGCCAAAGTGCTCTACTTATCGCTTGGGATGCTCGCCGCCATAGCCACCGAGGCCACGCCCTTGCACACCCTCTCGGAAGAGTACCTCTTCAGCGCTCACA
>CAZMXH010000153.1:0-7760 GCA_964570165.1 uncultured Actinomycetes bacterium | reverse complement strand
CAGGCCAATTGGCCTGGTGAGGGGCATACCCAGGTGGTTAACGTGGTCAATCGGCCCATGGGAGGGACGCGGTCACCGCAGCCGGTGCTGCCTCGGGCTCGATGATTCCCGATCCGAGTCGCCGGGCAACGTGCGCCGGCCGCACTGGCGTACCGGGCGCCGCAGAGCCCGGGAGATGCGCCGCAGCGCGTACGTGGCGACCAGCCAGTACGCGATCCCTGCCGCCACAGACGCAAGCAGTGCGGCCCAGGGATAACCGTCGAACAGCGGGAAGACCTGCCAATGTGTCAGGTAGATGTACAGCGAGCTGCTTGCGAGCACGCTCGCGACCTGGCTCAGCGGTACGGGTAGGACGACACTGCGTGCCCAAAGCAGCAACGTCAGGCCACCGATCATCACGGCTTCCCGCCCGGGGTGACCGAAGAAGCCCGGAACCGTGGCGATGACCACCAGCGTCAGCAGGGCGCGGTGCTGCGGGGTCGCCGCCCGGGCGATCGCCCAGCCCAGCGCGAACAACCAGAACGCCGGCCGGGTATGGGTGAGGCCGAGCTCCACAAGGCCGTACCGAGTGATCAGACCGATCCCCACAAGCGCGAGGGCGAAACCGAACGGATACCGCCGCTCCGCCCTGTCCACCCAGGGGATCGCGAGGACGGCCGCCATGATCACCAAGGTGTGGACGAGTACCTCGACGAACCAGAAGTGCCACGACGACGCCCATGTTTCCGGGCCCAGCACGCGGTTGAGCAGCGCGATGTTTGCCAGGCTGTAGTCCGACGTCAGGGCGAAGGCGGCCGCGATGAAGGCCACGCTGGGAGCCACGATCCGGGCGATGCTGGCGAGCTGGCGCCGCAGCCGCTCCCGGCGCTCCGCCGAGCTGAGCTGGAAGCGAGCGAAGTTGAACCCGGCGACGGCGAGCAACACGTGCGCGCCGCCGCGTACGGACAGCAGGCCGATGTGGGTGGCGACGATCATGACGATGGCCGCGGCGCGTACCACGACGCTCGTCTCCACAGAGTGGAAGGCTGGCTGGAGCTGGCGCCGCCGACCCGCCGCGACCAGGTCTTCGATCGAGGTCGTGTGCCAGTTCGGAGGCAGTTCGCCGAGGAGCTCCTCGAGCCGCACCGACGTCTCGACATACGACAGCGAGTCACCGCCCAGGCTGACGAAGCTGTCGTTCGTGGTCGCGTCCGGCCGGTCGAGCAACTCGGCGTAGAGGTCACGCAGCGCGTCCGGCGTCGCCCGCGGGCGCCGGTCATGATGATCAGGTGCCCCGTTGGAGCTGACCTCGCCAGCCGAGTCCGTGATCATGGCCGCGATTGCCCTGTAGTCGGTCTTCCCAGACGGCAGCCTGGGCAGCTCGTCGAAGGTTCGTGCGCGTACCGCGGCCCGCGGCAGCCCGCACTCGCCGGCGATGAGCCGCTCGACCTGCTCCGGATCGCGGTCCCCGGTGAACGCGATGCCGAGGAGGTCACCGGCATCCACGGCGACCGCTGGGATGGCGCGGTCCGAGAGCAACCGCTCCACGTGGTTCAGGTCGACGCGCAACCCGGCAAGCTTTGCGAACCTGCTACGCCGCCCGATGATCTCGTACAGCCCGTCCGGGGTGCGCCGGGCCAGGTCACCGGTGCGCAGTTCGGTCACCGTGCGCCCAGCGGCGAGGTCCGCTTGCGCCTCCGCGTACCCGAGCATGACGTTCGGTCCGCGGTAGACAAGCTCGCCGGCGTCGGGCGCCCCGACGTCCGGGACCGGCTCGAGGGTGAAACCTCCTCCCGGGATCGGGACACCGATGGTGTGCGGGTGCGATGTCGCCAGTTCCGGCGGCAGATAGGCCATCCTCGCCGTGGCCTCGGTCTGGCCGTACATCACGACAAGGTCCCAACCGCGACGCCGGCCCAGCTCCGCGTACCGCCGCACCGTCTCGGGGGCCAGCCGGCCACCCGCCTGCGTGACATACCGCAGGTGCGGTAGCCGCATGCGGTCGAAGCCGATTCGGTCGAGCAGTTCGAACGTGTGCGGCACCCCGGGGAATGTCGTGCCCCCACACTCCTTGAACCGGTCCCAGAAGCGGGCGTCCACGACCGAGTCCGTAGTAAGGATCAGCCCGGCGCCGCACAGCAGGTGGCTGTGGATGACAGACAGGCCGTAGCAGTAGTGCATCGGCAGCGTCGTCGCCGCCCGGTCGGTGTCCCGGATGTCGAGATACTCGGCGATGGCCTGCGCGTTGGAGTGAACGTTGTGGTGCGACAGCCGCACGAGCCTGGGTGAACCAGTGGAGCCCGATGTGCTCAGCAAGAGTGCGAGATCGGGGTGCAGATCGTGGACGGTCGACCCTCGCCGTTCGTCGAGCACCCACTCGCCGCCGGCACGCCGGAACACGACGTCCGGATCGTACGCCTCGATCAGCGAGCCGAGCGAGCCTCCGCACTCGCTGGGAGCGAGCAGCACGACGTGCCCCGCCGCCAGGGCACCCAAATAGACGATCAGGGGTTCCAGCTCGTTCGATCCGGCGACCAGCACCAGGCGGCGATCCTCGCCCAGCCGCTTGCGCATGTCCGAGACCCGCTCCCACAGCTGCCGGTATGTCAGCCGGGTGTGCCCGCTGATGACGGCGGTCCGGTCGCCGTGCTCGGCGAGTTTGAGCACGAAGGGGACGGCCCGCCCGTTGAGCTTGGTTGGCAGCTGACTAAGGGACGCGCACACGGCGAGCAAGTCTAACTGAGGTAAGCCTAACCAAACTACGGTGTCTCCCCATCTGGTTGGGCGGACCGCCGCCATCTTTCGGCCCGGGCCGCAGAATGGGGACGATGAGCCTGCTCACATTCGGCCACGGCACTGCATCGGCGGAGCAGATGAGCACGCTCTTGGGCAGTGCAGGCGTTCGTCGCGTGGTCGACGTCCGGACCGCTCCCGGCAGCCGGCGCAACCCGCATGTGGCCCGGGCGGAACTGGCGAGGTGGCTGCCCGAGCACGGCATCGAGTACCGCTGGGAACCTCGTCTCGGCGGCTGGAGAAAGGCTCGGCCCGACTCCCCCGACACTGCGCTACGTGAGCGGGCCTTCGCAGGTTACGCCGCGCACATGCGCTCGGCCGAGTTCCGCGCCGCCGTCGACCAGTTGCTGGACGAGGCAGCGTCGACCACCGTCGCGATCATGTGTGCCGAGTCGCTGTGGTGGCGCTGCCACCGCAGAATGATCGCCGACTTCGTCACGCTCGTTCGCGGCGTCGATGTCCGCCATCTACTGCACGACGGCCGCCTGCAGCCACATGTCCCGAGCGACGTGGCCCGCGTCCGTGACGACGGTCTCCTTGTCTATGACGGCGGGCACCCGCCGCTACCGCATACCACGGGAGACACGCCGGGCTGAGCCACGCCTTGCCCTCGCACCCGCGGGGCGTCCGGATACCGTGGCGGAGCAAGCACCGCCGAACTCAGGAACGATCATGACCGAGCTTATGGATGATCGGCACAGCGCGGCCGAACTCCTCGTCCAGTGCCTGGAGAACGAGGGCGTCACGGTGGTGTTCGGTCTTCCCGGCGAGGAGAACATCCATCTGACGCAAGCGCTGGACCGCTCCCGCATCCGGTACGTGCTGACCCGGCATGAGCAGGCCGCATCGTTCATGGCCGAGATGTACGGTCGGATCACCGGGTCTGCCGGCGTCGTCTCGTCCACGCTCGGCCCAGGCGCGATCAACATGCAACTCGGCGTCGCCGACGCGATGACCAACAGCACACCGTTGGTGGCGCTGTCCGCCCAGGTGGGCCACGATCGCAACTTCAAGGAGTCGCACCAGTTCGTCGACCTAGTCAACATGTTCGCGCCGATCACGAAATGGTCGGCCAGCGTCCCCGCGCCCGCGGCTATTCCGGAGATGATCCGCAAGGCGTTCAAGACAGCGGAGACGGAGCGGCCCGGTGCGGTGTACCTGGCGGTGCCAGAGGACATCGATGCGGCATCAGCCGACCCGGAACTCCGCCCGCTGCCGCGCAACGTCGTACGGCCAGAGGCGCCGTCCCCCAACCAGGTGGACAGGGCCGTTGCCATCCTCCGCGAGGCTCGGCGACCGATCGTGCTCGCCGGCCATGGTGCCGCACGCGGGAACGCGGCCGACGCACTGGCGCGGTTCGCGACCGAGCTCGGGATCCCTGTCGCCACGACGTTCCACGGCAAGGGCGTCTTTCCCGACGACCACCCGAATGCGGTCGGCACGATCGGCTTCATGACCCGCGACTACGCGAACTTCGGCTTCGAGAATGCCGATGTGATCATCGCCGTCGGCTACGAGTTGCAGGAGTTCGACCCGGTCCGGATCAACCCGGACGCGGACAAGCACATCATCCATGTGCACCGGTTTCCCGCCGAGGTGGACGCTCACTACCCGGTGGACGTCGGCATCATCGGCGACATCAGTGCCTCGCTCGGCGCGCTGCTCGACGGGCTGAGCAACCACCGCTGTCCGGATCACGGGCCGGTACGCTCGAGCTCACTGCTCGCCGACGAGTTGGAGCACGGGCGCGTTGACGACCGCTACCCGTTGGCACCGCAACGGATCGTCGCCGACACCCGTGCCGCACTAGGCCGGGACGACGTGGCGCTGGTCGACACGGGTGCGGTCAAGATGTGGATGGCCCGGCTCTACCCGACCTACGCGCCGAACACCTGCCTGGTCTCCAACGGCCTGTCCGCCATGGGGTTCGCCCTGCCCGGCGCCATCGCCGTGTCACTCGCGAAGCCCGACGTGAAGGTCCTTGCTGTCGTCGGCGACGGGGCCTGGCTGATGCACTCGCAGGAGATCGAGACGGCCGTCCGCGAGCGCATCCCGTTGACCGTGCTGATCTGGGAGGACAACGGCTACGGCCTGATCGAGTGGAAGATGCAGATGGAGCTCGGTGAGCACAGCAACACGGCGTTCACCAACCCGGACGTCGTGACCTATGCGGAGAGCTTCGGCGCCACCGGCTACCAGATCACCTCCGCGGACGAACTGCTCCCCACCCTCCGTGCCGCACTCGGCGATGACGGCGTGTCGATCATCAACTGCCCCGTCGACTACGGCGAGAACCTGCGGCTCATCGAACGGCTCGGTGAGCTCGACGCCGCCCTCTGAGCCGCTCCGTATTGCCGCCCCGCGGCGCCGGGCTCAGCCGGATCCCGCCAGCGCGGTCCAACTCGCCGTATCGGGTGCGCGTCCAGCAAGGCCCGCGACGGCCGCATGGAGCCGCTCGCCGGTGACGTACGGCCGCCCGGCCGCCAGGGCGCCCGCCCACGCCTCGTCCGCCCCGCCCCAGCCGGTCATGACCGCGGCCGCTGCGTCGTCCGGCAAGTTGTCGTACCACCGCAGGAACAGGGCGGTACGGCCGGTCGCGGTCGGTTCGCCGAGAGCGCGGAACCTGGCCAGTCCGCCATCGGGGTAGATGTCGAGCCGCAACCGGCGTACCGGGCGGCCGGCGTCGAGCAGGAACCTGTTGACCGCGTCCCGCTGGACCCGCGTGCGCGGCAGCAGGACGCTGTCCGGCCCGTCCAGCGCGGTCAGCGCCACCTCGCCGGGGGCGTTGCCGATGAAGCAGGACGTGTCGATCTCGACCTGGGCGACGATTCCCTCCGTCGCCAGGTCCACCGCGACCCAGTCGTTACCGGTATCGCGGCGGCGGGACGTCTCCCAGCCCTCGCCCATCACACGGGCCGGACCGGGCGCCAGCAGATTGTCCGGCGAGGAGTAGAACCGGTTGCTGCAGTCCACGACGCGTCCCCCGTGCTCCATAGCAGCCAGGTCGAACGAGCGCCCGGCCACCCAGCGCGGGTCGCCTACCGGCTCACCGTGGACGCGGAGCCGTGCCACACCGCCGTCGGGGTAGATGCGCAACCTGACGTGCGTGACCAGCCGGTCGTGGTACACGTCGAACGCGTTCTCCGTATCCCCGGCGACCGCCGACCACGGGAGTACCTCCTCCCAGTCGACCAGGTCGACCAGTTCCACACCTGCCGCCGGCCGTGCCAGCGGATCGACGAAGGCGGCCTCGAGCGAGCACTCCGACGGGTAGTTCCCGGTGAACCAGGAGGTGTCGACAACCACCCCGTGCACCACGCCGGGAATGCCGAGCCGGATGATCACCCAGTCGTGGCCCGGCTGCCGCCGCCGCCGGGTTTCCCAGCCGTCCATCAACTGGCCGTGGTGGCCGAACGTGTGTGGCTGGAAGACCGGACCCTCCGCCCGGATCAGGTTCTCCTTCTCGGCGAAGGTCTCGTCGTTGGCCGCGACAGCGCTGCCACCCCGGGTGCGAACCGCGAGGTCGGGAAGCTCACGCCAGCGCATTCGATGTCCTCCTCGCCCAGCAGCACGCCTCTGGCGGAATGCCCGTTCACCGGCTGGCCCCGGAGCCAGGTTCCGAGTACCTTGCCACGCACCCGCAGGCCCGCGTAGGGCGTTACCGGATGGCGGTGCTCGAGTTCCGCCGCGTCGACGGCGAACCACGCGTCCGGATCGAAGGCCACGAGATCCGCGTCCATACCGACGTCGATGGCGCCCTTTCTCGCGAGACCCGCCAGCGACGCCGGACCGGCCGCCATCCAGCGGGCGACCTGCGCCAGTGAGAAGCCCCGGTCCGCAGCGCCCGCCCACACCGCCGCGAGCCCGACCTGAAGGCCGCTGATGCCGCCCCAGGCGGAACCGAAATCGCCGGTGTCGAGGCACTTCAGGCCTGGAGTGCAGGGTGAGTGGTCGGACACCACGAGGTCGAGCAGCCCGCCCGCGAGACCTTCCCACAGCAACTCGCGATCCGCCGCCCCCCGGATCGGCGGGCAGCACTTGTACTGCGTTGCGCCGTCAGGGATCTCCTCGGCCGCGAAGCTGAGGTAGTGCGGGCAGGTCTCCGCCGTGATCCGAACGCCCTCATTCCGCGCCGCGGACAGCAACGGAAGCACGCCAGGGCTGGACACGTGCAACACGTGGACCCGCGCACCCGTACGGCGGGCCGCCTCCACCAGCGTCGCCACGGCTGCGTCCTCGGCCTTGCCAGGGCGCGAGCGCAGGAAGCCCGCGTACGACCGGCCGCTCGCGGGCGGTGCCGCGCCGAGCACCGCGGGATCCTCCGCATGGACGGCGGCGACCGTCCCGAGCCGAGCCACCTCGGCGAGCAAGTCGCTCAGGGCGGGGCCGGTGAGGTGGGGAAACTCAGGGACGCCGGACGGCGCCAGGAAGGCCTTGAACCCGACGGCACCGGCGGCGTGCAGGCCCGGCAGATCCGCGAGGTTGCTCCCGACCGCTCCGCCCCAGAACCCGACGTCCACGTGCACCTTGCCGCGCGCCGCCGCCCGCTTGGCCTCGAGATTGCCGACCGTGGTGGTCGGAGGCACCGAGTTCAGCGGCATGTCGATCATCGTGGTTACCCCGCCCGCCGCGGCGGCGCGAGTCGCCGTCTCGAACCCCTCCCACTCGGTCCTGCCGGGCTCGTTCACGTGGACGTGCGTGTCGACCAGTCCGGGGAGCAGCGCCGACCCGCCGATGTCCTGCACCGGGCCGCGGCGCGCTTCCCCGTACGGCACGACCGCCGTGATCCGCCCGTCCTGCACCACGACGTCGGCCGGCCGCTCACCGCCGGGCAGCACGACCCGCCGGGACCGGAACACGGTCATCGGTCCGGCACCGCGATGTCCTCTGGGCGGACCGGGATCCGCGTGAGGGCGCGGCCGGTCGCCGCCCTCACGGCGGCGACGATCGCCGGGGTCGATGAGATCGTGGGCGGCTCGCCGACACCG
>CAZMXH010000152.1:0-7778 GCA_964570165.1 uncultured Actinomycetes bacterium | reverse complement strand
CGTCGTTTGGCGTCGTCGTGCGTGCGGCGTACCTGGTGCGGCAGGCGCTGGCGGATGCGGGACTGGCCGGAGCGGTCAAGACGAGCGGCGCGAAGGGCGTGCACGTATTCGTCCCGCTCGAGCCGGCCCCCGTGTGGGACGTGGCGGCGGCCACCCGGGCGCTTGCGGCCCGGGCCGAGCGGCTCGACCCGGCGCTGGCGACAACGGCGTTCATCCGCGAGGACCGCGAGGACAAGGTGTTCATCGACTCGACCAGGGCTGGTGGCGCCACGGTGGTCGCCGCGTACAGCCCTCGGGTGCGTCCGGGCGTCCCCGTGTCGTTCCCGGTGGCGTGGGACGAACTCGACCGGATCGCACCGGAGGAGTTCACCATCCGCTCGGCGGCGCCGCTGATCGCTGCGGCCGAGCCCTGGGCCAGCGAGATGCCCGCTCCGCAACGGCTGAGTGACGACCTGATCGCGGAGGGACACGAGATCCCGGTTGCCCGGGTGCAGGCGATGCACGAGGGCAAGCGGCGAGCCAACGCCCGCCGTAGCTGACTCGCTCCGGCATGTTGGTCACCTGATCGCTACGCGCGGAGCGATCAGGTGGCTCAATGCCGACGATGGGGGTGGGTTGCGCATCTGATCGCGTCTCAGCATGTGGGCGCCCGACGATCAGGTGGCTTACCCGCGTTCTGCCGCGCGTGTTTGTCATCTGATCGCTTCGCCGGAGCCAGAACCCGGCCGGCGACGCCGGGCCGCAGGAGCGTACCGGGGCGGGTCGACGAGGTGAGAGACGCGGAGGAATGTGGTTGCCAGCGACGCGTCGTGCGAAGCGACCGCGTGCAGTCGCGAGATGTAGGCGGCCAGCACCCGCTGCTTGCGCGTGCGGCGACCTCGCACACCGGGGAATGTCAGGTCTGCCCCCATGGCCATCTCCCATGGGACGTCGACCAACCGCGCGATGTCCCGCTGGAACCGCCGCGGCCGCGGGACCCCGTAGCGCTCAATGTGGGCGCGCAGCGCAAGCGCCTCGAGCGCGGCGATCGTCATGCCCTGCCCGTAGACCGGGTTGAGGCTGCACACGCCGTCACCCACGACGAGCAGCCCATCGGGGAGGCGGTTGAGCCGCTCATACCGGTGGCGGACGTTCGCAGGGAAGCGGTACGTCACCGGGCCATGCACGGGCTCGGCGTCCCGGACCGCCTTGTGGATGTCCGGGAACCGCAGCGACCGGGCGAACTCGCGGAGGCCGTCGGGTTCGGCGGGAGCGCGGTCGCCCGTCATGCTCATCAACGTGAGCATCCACCGGTCTTTCTCGAGCCGCGCCAGCGCGCCGCCCCGTGGCAGCTGTGGTGTCGGCGCCTGCAGGGTGCCCCAGTCGCCGTCCAGCAGATCCGGTGGGAGCCGGTAGACGCAGGTCGCGTAGCTCAAGTCGACCTCCACCCGCTCCTCGGCCGGTCGGTCGTAGCCGAGCTCCTCGAGCCAGCGCGGCGTCCGTGCCACGCGGAATCGCGCGCCCGGCGCCGCCCGTCCCGCGATGACCGTAAGGGCTGTGGCAGGCAGCCCTGGGATCAGCTCGGAACGGACCCAGTCGTCCAGGGTGGCGAGCCGCTCGTAGGTGTCGAGGACCAGGACCAAGCGCCGGTCGTCCTCCGCAGCCGGGACGCCAGCACCCTGGCCAGCGTGGCCGTTGGATCGGCCATGCCGTCCACCCTAAGAGGTCACGCACCCCGCACCGGTAGCCCGGTCGGCGATGATGGCCTGGTGACTGATGCATCGGGGGAACTCCGCCTCTACGGCGACCTCGCGCGGTGGTGGCCGTTGATCTCGCCGCCGGACGAGTACGAGGACGAGGCCGCGTTCGCGGCGACGCTGCTTGGCTCGGCGTCCCGCCCGGTACGCGAGGTTCTGGAGCTAGGCAGCGGCGGCGGGCACAACGCTTACTTCCTGTCCCAGCGGTTCACGATGACGCTCGTCGACCTGTCCCCGGCAATGCTGGCAGTGTCCAGGCGGCTCAACCCGGGCTGCACACATCTGCAGGGTGACATGCGGACAACGCGCCTGGGCCGCACGTTCGACGCCGTCTTCGTGCACGATGCCATCGACTACATGCTCACGGAGGACGACCTGCGGCAGGCGATCGACACGGCCCGCGCGCACTGCCGGCCCGGCGGGGTCGCGGTGTTCATGCCGGACGACACGACGGAGAGCTTCGAGCCGACGAGCGGCCACGGCGGAGTGGACGCAGGGGACGGGCGCGGTGCGCGTTACCTGGAGTGGACGTGGGACCCCGACCCCGCCGACACCTGGGTACGGACCGAGTACGTCTTCCTGCTCCGTGAGGCCGACGGCACCGTCGAGGCCGTGCACGAGTCGCACCACACCGGGCTGTTCAGCAGGGCGGAGTGGCTGCGGCTGCTCTCCGAGGCCGGCTTCGCCGCGACGGTCGTCACTGAGCGCCCGAGCGACGACCGGAAGCCGCGCGACATCTTCGTCGGCCGCGTACCTGGGTGAGCGTCATTCGCCGACGGCCGTCCTGCCACTGCGGAGCACCACGTCGGCGAGCAGCGAAGCCCGAGCGGGAGGCCGTCCGAGACCGTTGGGCACCCGACAGAGCGTCATGCGGGCTGCAGCGCGGCTTGCACCGCGGCGGCGAACTCGTAGTCGCGCTCCCAGTCGGGGCTAGTGGGCGCGAAGATCACCCGTTCGGTGCCGGCGCCGGCGTAGTCCGACAACCGCGCGGCGGCCTTGCGCGGGTCGCCGTCCAGGGGCGGCGCGACGACCGTCGCCCGCGGCGCCGGCCTACCGTACTCGGCGGCCAGCCGACCCACGTCCGCGAGCACCGTCTGAACCTCGTCGGGCGGCAGACCGATCGTGATCCAGCCGTCGCCGTACTGGGCGGCCCGTCGGCGTGCCCGGCGCCCGTCGCCGGCGATCAGTACGGGCGGCATGGGTGAGCCAGGAGCGATCGCCGCTTCCGAGCCGTCGTCCAAGGCGACCGGACGGCCGGCGACGATGTCGGGCAGTACCCGCAGCGCATCGTCGGTACGGCGGCCGCGGTCCTCGTACGATACGCCCGCTGCACGCCACCCGATGTCACCGTGCGCCGGGTTCCCGGTGCCGACGCCGAGCATGAGCCGGCCGCCGGACACGTGCTGCAACGTCGTGATCTGCTTGGCCGCCCAGAAGACCGGCCGGAGGGCGAGGAGCATCACGTTGAAGCCGATCCCGACCCGCTCCGTCGCGGCCGCCGCCGCGGCGAGCACCACTGTGCTGTCCAGGATCGGAGCGACGGGGATCAGGTGGTCGGTCGACCAGACCGAGTCGAGCCCGCTCTGTTCGGCGAAGCGCGCACTTGCCCTGACGTCGCCGAGTATCGGCTGGGCCGGGTCAGGCGTGGACGTCGGAAGGATCACACCTATCTCAAGCGACACGCTGAGGGCAACACAGGCCGTCGGCTCGGTGTTCCTTCGCGAACCTTGGGGTGACTGACGGGACTTGAACCCGCGACATCCTGGACCACAACCAGGTGCTCTACCAACTGAGCTACAGCCACCATGCCCCCGGGCCCCGGCAAGGCCGAGGTCCGTGGCCGGTTAAGTATACGGCTTGCGACGCCACCGGCGTTACTCGGCGGGCAGCTCACGGGGGTCGGTGGTTTCTCCCGCCTGGACCGACGCGGCTGCCGCCCGGCACTCCTCGCTGGTCGGTCCCGGCATCGGGACGAACACGGTTCGCCGGTAGTAGCGGAGTTCGTCGATCGAGTCCCTGATGTCGCCGAGCGCACGGTGGTTGCCCGTCTTCGTCGGGCTGGCGAAGTATGCCCGCGGGTACCAGCGGCGCACGAGTTCCTTGATCGATGACACGTCGACGTTGCGGTAATGCAACCACGCTTCGACCTCGGGCAGGTCACGGGCGAGGAATAGCCTGTCCATGTGCACGCTGTTGCCGGCGAGCGGCGCCTTGCCGGGTTCAGGGACATGCTCCCGGATATAGGCCATGATCGTGTCGTTGGCCTCGGCCAGCGTGATTCCCTCGGACAGAACGTCCAGCAGCCCGCTGGTTGTATGCATCTCGCGGACGACGTCCAGCATCTTGTCGACCGCGCTATCGGGTGGCCGGATGACCAGGTCGACTCCGTCACCGAGCACGTTGAGATCCGCATCGGTGATGAGGACCGCGACCTCGATCAGCGCGTCGCTGGCGTGGTCGAGCCCAGTCATCTGGCAGTCGATCCAGACCAGGCGTTCGCTACTCACATCCGCCACCATATGCGCTGCAACCGACTCTGCCCGCTAGGTTCGGCGCTCCGGATGATGCCGCTCGAAAGCCGCCCACGGCGCGGAGTCTCCGTTGGCCACCGTCTCGGTGGGGGAGGGCTCCTCAGGCGTCGCCGGTGGCGCAGCCTCCCCGGGCACCGGACGGGAAGCCCGGCGCGACACGAGGGCGAGAATGGCGATCAGGGCGAGGCCTGCGCCTCCGACCACCGCGACGTGGGTCATCGGGCGCCCGGCGGCGACGAGCACGGCGCTTGCTATGCCGGCGGCGAGCAGCACGTACAGTGCTGTCTCCGTGACGGATGGGAGGGTGTGGGTGGTGCCGTCGTTCCGGGCGCTCCGCCGGTGCCGCCGTCCTTGGCGCTGCGGAGGCCCGGGCGGTTGCGCAATCGGTGCGGTGAACTGCTCCGGGGGCTCGGCAACGCGCTGAGGCCGCGCCGAGGTGGTTTTCCGCCGGCGTCCTGCGTACCGGGGCTTGCTCAGCGGTGGCCTCCCTGTTGCTGATGCGGCGGGCTGCGATGGTTCGCGCGCCTGGAGGGACTCGAACCCCCGACCAGCGGCTTAGAAGGCCGCCGCTCTATCCAGCTGAGCTACAGGCGCTCGGCCGCTGTGCATCGTGACCGACGGAGCCGACGTACCGCGACGCCGACCCGGACCGTGCAAGCTTAGCCGGTGCGGCCTAAGCCAACGAATGCACGGACGGCCGCGGCCACCGCCTCGGGCTGCTGGACGCCGAGGTCATGAGCACCGTTGGGAACCTCCGTGTACGACGCGTTCCGGAGGCGCCGTAGGACGTCCGCAGCCGCCTGCGCAGAGACGAACTCGCTGTGCTGTCCGCGGATGAGCAGGGTGGGAGCCTCGATGCGGCCGAGCGCGTCGCGGAGTCGGCGGGGGTCGGCGGTCCGAACGAAGTGGCGTAGGTTGGCGGCGTCGAAGCGCCACACCCAGTTGCCGTCTGCGCGGCGTGTGAGAGCGTACTCGACGTAGTGGCGGAGCAGCGACTCGCGGGTGAGCGGGGCGCCAGCCAGCCACTCGTCCACCGCCGCCTGGACGCTTGGGTAGGACGCCGCGGACATGGCTTGCAGCGCGGCGACGAGCATGTCCGGACCCCGTGACGATGGGTCGAGGCTTTCGGCGGCGATATCGATGAGGACCAGGCGATCGATGCGCTCCGGATAGTCGGCTGCCAGGAGCATCGACACGATCGCGCCCATCGAGTGGCCGACGAGATGCGTCCTGCGCAGACCCAGGGCATCGATCACGTCAAGCACGTCCGCGGCCATTTCACTAGGGGTGTAGGAGTCGGCCCACTGCGACCGGCCGTGCCCGCGCTGGTCGAGAGCGATCACCCGGTACTCGGCGGCGAGGTCGGTGAGCAGCACCTCCCACTCGTGGGAGTGACCCATGATGCCGTGCAGAAAGACGATGGACGGGCTTTCACGTTCGCCGAGGTCGCGGTAGTGGAACCGCAGTCCGTTGGCCTCGACGAAGTAGCCGACTTTGGTGTCCGTGGTTGCTGCCGGCATCTCTCATACCTTTTCATCTACAGACCAACTAGTCGGTCTGTAGCCTATGCGACCGACTAGTTGGTCTGTCAAGCCGTATACTGTGCCATCGTGAGCGCGATGGCGACCCGGACTCGGATGCTCGAGGCTGCACAGCGGCTAGTGCTGGAGCGGGGCTTCGCGGCCATGACGGTCGACGCCGTGATCGAGGCGGCGGGGCTTTCGAAGGGTGCGTTCTTCCATCACTTCCCGTCCAAGGCGGCCCTCGGGCGTGCGCTCGTCGAGCGCTACGCGACGTCGGACGCGGAGGCGCTGGACACGGCGATGGCTGCAGCGGAGGCGCGCAGCGCGGATCCTGCCGTACAGCTGGTGGAGTTCGTCCGGTTCTTCGAAGAGGCCGCCGACAACCTCGTGGAGGTGCAACCGAGCTGCCTGTTCATCTCGTTCATCTACGAGCGGGAGCTCGCTGGTGCCGGGACGGACGACGTGGTGGCCTCCGCGATCCTGCATTGGCGGCAGCGAATCACCGGCAAGCTCGGGGAGGCCGCTGCCGGTCGCCCGGCGCTTGCCGAGGTGGACCTGACCGCCGTCGCCGACCACGTGTTCGCGACGTTCGAGGGGGCGTTCCTGCTGGTCCGGGCGTTGGGTGACGATTCGGCCATGCGCCGGCAGCTAGCGCAGTTGCGGCACTACCTGGAACTTCTGCTCGGCGTGGCAGGGGAGCGGAGCACCGCGGCCGAAGCGCCGCAGGTGGCGTAGGCCGTTTCTGCCGCCTCAGGTTGGGCGGCCCAGATTCTCCACGACCTCGGCGCCCGGCCAGCCGGCGAGGAGCTTGCCGGGTAGCACGATCTTCGATCGCCGCACGCCGCTGCCGATGACGGCGTACGGCAGGTCGGCCACCGCAGCGTCCACGAGAATCGGCCAGTCGTCTGGCAGGCCGATCGGTGTGATACCGCCGTACTCCATGCCGGTGGCCGCCACGGCGTCGTCCATGGGGAGGAAGGAGGCCTTGCGGACGTCGAGGCGCTTGCGCACGACGTTGTTCACGTCGGCCTTCGTGGTGGCGAGGACGACGCAGGCGGCCGTCCGCCGTTCGCCGGCGCGCCTGCCTGCCACGACGACGCAGTTGGCGGACACCTCGAGGGGCACGCCGTACGCCTGAGCCAGCTTGGCGGTGTCCGCGAACTCCGGGTCGATCTCGGCGACGAGGACATCGGTAGCTCCGTGCCGGGTCAGAGCCTCGGCCACCGGCTCGGCGAGCAGGTCGGGCCGGGACAGCGCGGGCACAGTGGCCAGCTTGCCGATCATTATCGTCCGTCCACCAACTGGGTACGTGCTTCGAGGACGCTGAGTTCCTCGCTCGTACCGGTCACGGTAGCGAACCCAGGCACTGCCTGGCGTTCGCCGCCGGCGACGCTGAACTCGGCGCGGTACCGGACGTCGACACGAGGGGCCACCGTGCCGGTGCTCGCGTACTGGTGGGTGACGTCCTTGCTCGGGTAGGGCGCGCCCGGCCGTGTCGTCGTCTGCGTCGTGCCGTCGCCGTGGTGCCAGGTGTACTCGACCGGAATGGCGTAGATGATTACGGGCTGGCCGAGCACCGTGACGGGGAACTCCTGCTCGCCGGCGTCGGTGTAGAAGACGGTGTCGAAGTTGACGATGGTCCGCCCGTCCGGCGGGTTGATGTGGACGGTGGCAGCCGGTATCTGTACCCGTTGCCACTCCTGGGTGACAAGTGCCAGCAGGCTCGGACCGCTTGCCTGTTCGGTTTCGAGGGCGAGTCGTTCTTGGATCGTGATGCAGGAGGTGCCAACGTGCTGCCATTGGGTCAGCGGTGCGCCGGTCTCACGGTCGATCTCGCGGCGGTACTGGCGCATCCGGAAGTACTCCGGAATGGCCAGCCCGGCGTTCTCGGGGCACTCGTACGCCGTCTCGCACATTCCATCGGCCGTTCCCGGCGATGCGCCAGGGCAGTCCATGACCCAGGCTTCTTCGATGATCGGTCCGTCCGG
>CAZMXH010000151.1:0-7817 GCA_964570165.1 uncultured Actinomycetes bacterium | reverse complement strand
CGTCCGCGCTGCGCTGCAAATGATCACGTAAACCACCCGTCCATGACCGTCACCAGGGCAACTGGCCTGGTAACGGGCATAGCCGGGTGGTTTACGTGATCATTTGCGCGGCCTCGTCGCTGCGGCGCTCCGCTCGTGCGCTGGTCCACCGCTGCCAGATCAAGACTGCTACGCCGGCGGCCACGCCCAAGGCGTCGGTGAAGTACTCGGAGTTGAGCAGCAGCAGCCCGCCGCCGGCCAGGACCAGCCTGGACCACCAGGTGAGCTTCCGGTCGAGGTAGCCGACGACGGCCACGGCCACCATCGTGATGCCGGCCACCGCGGTGACGAAGGCGATAGTGCCGGTGAGCCACGTCGCATCGTGCAGCAGGAGCTCGTGGGAGAACAGGAACATGTACGGGACGATGAACCCACCCAGCGCGATCCGCACGGAATGCATGCCGGTTCGGATCGGGTTGCTCTGCGCGATGCCGGACGCTGCGAACGCCGCCAGGCACACCGGCGGCGTGATGTCGGCCAGCACACCGAAGTAGTACACGAACATGTGTGCGATGAGGATCTGCTCCGGCGCGAAACCGCCGGCGAGCATGATGGCCGGTGCCGCCAACGTCGCCGTGATGACGTAGTTCGCCGTCGTGGGGACGCCGATGCCGAGGATCAGGCAGGCGATCATCGCCAGAAACGCAGTCGCCAGCAACTGGCCGCCGGCGAGATCGACCAGCTCGCGGGCGAGCTTGAGGCCGACCCCGGTCAGCGTGATCACTCCCGCGATCAGTCCGGCCGCGGCCGTGGCCACGATGATCGGCAACGCCAGGCGCGCCGCGTCGACGAGCCCATCGAGCAGCGCCATCGGTGTGAGCTTGTCCTCCATCGCACGCCACCGGCGCAGGCCCGCCGCGATCAGCTGAACCACGATGTTGACCACGATCGCAGTACCGATCGCCAGCGTCGCCGCCCGCAGCGGCGTCTGGCCCTGGGCCAGGATCCAGAAGATCACCACGATCGGAATGACGAGGTATCCCTTGCGCAGTAGCAACCGGGGCACGTTGGGCAGTTGAGCCCGCGGCAGGCCGCCGATTCCGAGCCGTTTGGAGTCGTAGTGGATCACCACGTACTGCGCCAGGAAGAACAGGATCGCTGGGATGATCGCAGCCTTGATGATCTCGACGTACGGCATCCCGGTTATGTCGATCATGATGAAGGCGGCCGCACCCATGACAGGCGGCGCCAGTTGGCCACCCGTCGACGACGCCGCCTCGACAGCGCCCGCGTACTCCCCCTTGTAGCCGGAGCGCTTCATCATCGGAATTGTGAACACTCCGTTGCCGACGGTGTTGGCGACCGAGCTACCGGTGATCGTCCCGGAGAAGGCGCTTGTCAGCACGCCGACCTTCGCCGTCCCGCCGGTCAGATGGCCCGTCGCCCCGAAGGCGAACTCGGTGAAGAACCGCTCCAGCCCGGTGCGCTGGAGCATCGCAGCGAAGATCATGAACATGTAGATGAACGTGGACGAGATCCCCAGGGGTATGCCGAACACACCCTCCGTGGTGAGGAACTGTGTCGAGATGATCCGCTCGATCGAGTATCCGGCGTGCCGAAGGAACCCGGGCATCTCCTGCCCGAAGTACGCGTATGCGAGCACCACGACCCCGACGGCGACCAGCGGCGTACCTATCACGCGTTGCGCCGCGACCAGGATCAGCAGGATCCCGGCCGTCCCGACCGCGACGTCCAGCTCCGTCGGCGTCGCCGGACGGCCGGCGAGGTCCTCCCACATGAAGAAGATGTACAGCGCCGCGACGAAGCCCATCAGCGACAGCAGCACGTCGGCCACCGGCATGCCTGCCAGTTGCCAGGGCAGGTGGCGTGCCCCCTGTACGAGGAGAAGTACCGCTACGGCCGGGAGCGCTGCGTTCCATGTGGCGTTGTCCGTGACGAGCGCCAGCCCGATGACGGCGAATCCCAGGCCGGTGAGCACCCAGCTGCGCAGCAGCTCCCGGCTGGAGAACTCCATCTTGGCCGGGTACAGCAGGAACACCAAGGCAAGGCCGAACGCGAGGTGGAAGCTGCGCTGCTCCTGGCTCGGCAGCGTACCGAAGACGCCCGTGTAGACGTGGAAGGCGCTCAGCGCCAGCGCGATGAGGAACGTCGCCCACCGCCACCACACCCGAAGGTCCGGCCGGGTGCGGACAGTGGTGTCGGTGAACGTGACCTGCTCGAGCAGCTCGATGTCCCTGTTGAGCTCGCGGGAAAGCTCTGGCGGCACGGCGTCCGGCGGCTTGCCCGCGAGCTGCTCAACGGCCCGGCCGTCCTGCCCGTCAAGATCGCGCTGACCGTTATCGGCCACGAGCGCCCACCCCCGCTTCTACCTTCCCCGAACCTCGAGATCCACCCAGGCCCCTCTGGGCAGGATGTCAAGCAACCGCAGCCGCTCCCCGTCGGCGAACACCAACCGGTGGTTCACCTCCGGCCCTCCGACCCGCAACGGCACCTGCCCCATCACTCGACCGTGATGGAGCACGCGGTAGCCCCCGTCCTCATGCAGGAACGTCACCTCGCCGCCGAGCTGCTCAGGCCCCGCGGGCAGGTTCGGGCCGAACTCGTCGAACCACAGCTCCTCCAGGGCCATCGTGCCCGGTGCGGCGACCGAGAACGTCTCCAGCACCGGACGCTTGGTCACCGAGTGGGTGTGCTCGAGAACGAGCCGCTCCCCGATCTCGACAGGCCGCTCGTATACCACCTCGCCACTCTCATGATCTACCAGGGCGAAGCGGAGGCCGCCGCTGGGCGTTCCCGCGCGCCACGCGACGACCGCGGCCGCCGCGACCACGACGATCGCCGCGGCGGCCACGATCACTAACGTGCGGTGCCGAAGCTCGCGCATCCGACGCGAGGCTGACCGTGTCAGCGAGCCGGCACCGCTCGGCGTCACAGAGCGCCGGCCTCCTCGTAGTACCGCTGCGCGCCCGGGTGGATCGGGATGTCGCCGATTCCCTCGAGGGCGGTCTCGAGCTGGATCTCCGAGCCGACGGCGTGCGCTGCAGCGATCTCGTCGTTGTGCTCGTACAGCACCCGGACGAGCTCGTACACCGCGTCCTCGTGCAGATCCGACGTGGTGTACAGGCTCGCCCAGTTGGTCACGAGGGTCGCAGGCTCATCGATGCCCGTGTACGTCCCGGGCTCGTACTGCACCTCGCTCAGAGTCGGGTCGTCGGACAACGTCTGCTCGAGCAGGTCGCCCTCGAGCGACACCAGTACGAGATCGGTCGCCCTGGCGACCTCCTCAAGGCTCCCGGCCGGGAGCGCGAGCACGCCGAAAGATGCGTCGATCGCTCCGTCCCGCAGCAGGTCCGCCGCCTCGCCGAAGGTCTCCTGGCGTGCCTCGCCGAGCTCGATGCCCGCGCGGTCGAGCAGCGCCTCCGCGAACAGCGCCGTACCGCTGCCAGGAGGACCGATCGCCACGGTCTTGCCTTCAAGGTCCTCGACCGTGGTGATGCCCGCGTCGGCACGGGCGACGATCTGGTTGACCTCCCGGTAGACGTTGCCGACGAACGTGACGTCGTGCTCTTCGCCCTCGAACTCGCCGGTGCCGGCGTAGGCGTCGGCAGCGGTACCGTTGATGGACATGATCAGCTGAACCTCGCCCTGCGCCAGCAACTGGAGGTTCTCGACCGAGGCCCCGCTGGCCTGGGTGCTGACGTCGAGGCCGTCGATGTTGCCCGACCACACACCGGCGATCGCGCCGCCGAGCGGGAAGTACGTCCCGCCGGTCGACCCGGTGGCCATCGTGAGGAACGCGGGCATCTCGCCTGCGCCGTCCTCCGCGGCCTCGGCTTCGTCAGCCTCCTCTTCCTCGCTGGCTTCCTCGGTGTCCTCGGCCGCAGTGCCGTCGTCGCCCCCGTCGTCGCCGCAGGCTCCGACGACCAGTGCCGCCGCCGCAACAGCGACGCCGAGTCGCGCGAGCCTCGACACTCTGGCTGTCGACATTCTCATGATGCTCCTTTCCCCCCGATGGTCGCGGGTCTCGCCCGATCCTTCACTGGGGCGACGGCCACGTCTACCCACGGTGACCGGGTTGTGATCTGACCACGGTCCGATCGAGACCTTGCCGCCCGCGGGCCCACCGTTCACCCGGCCCGCCGCGTGTCAGAATCGCCCGATGCGCGCTGTTCCCGCCGGGCTGGTCGCCGTCGCCGTGGCGCTGGTTCCGGCCGGGTGTACCGCGGACGACGACCCGAACCTGCTCGACGTCGGCTCCGCCGACTTCCCAGCGTGGAGCACGATGGCCGCCCTCTCCGAGGCCGGCTCGATCACCGTGGGCATCACCGGCGACGAGGTCGACGCCGACGGCGCCCCGGTTGGCTTCGAAGTGGAGATCGCCAAGATGCTCGCGGGGGCGCTCGGAATTCCCGCGCACGACGTCCGGTGGGTGCAGGCAGAGCACGACCACAGGGAACGGCTCATCGAGGACGGCCACGTAGACATCGTGGTCGCAGCCCTACCCTCGGACGGCGCCGCCGGGGAGATCGTCGGCCTCGCCGGCCCCTACCACGTCGGCGAGCACCGGGTGCTCGTACCGGATGGCGCCGGCACCCTGGCGGAGGCGAGGGTCTGTGCGGCTGACGACGTCCCCGACGACGCCGTCGGGGAGTTGGGGGACGCCACCGTCGTCCGAGCCAGCGCCACGGCCTGCGTCGAGCGGCTGTACGGCGGAGAGGTCGACGCGGTGTACGCACCCGACCTCGTGCTTGCCGGGTCCCTGGACGGCCACTTCGCGCTGCTGGACGAGCCCCGGGCCGAGCAGGCGTACAGCGTGGGACTGGCCAGTGGGGACGAGGAGTTCCGCTCGTTCCTCGAGGAGGTCATCGATGCGGCGATCCGGGACGGACGCTGGGCTGCTGCCTGGGAGTCCACCGCGGGTCGGGTGCTTGGCCCAGCCGATCCTCCTCGTTGACGCTTTGGTTCGATCACGTTCGGCAGAGTTGCCCTCACATCACAAGGCCTGCACACATGCTGCGGCATGGCTGCGGCTGCTGAACGTGATCGAACCAAGGCGTTAGCGGGCGAACTCGGTGGCGCGAGACTCCCGGACGACCGTGATCCGGATCTGCCCCGGGTAGGTGAGCTCCTCTTCGACCTGCTTGGCGATGTCGCGGGCCAGCACGCTGGCCTCGATATCGTCGACCACGTCGGGAAGCACCATCACCCGCACCTCCCGGCCGGCCTGCATCGCGAAGACCTTCTCGACCCCCTCATGGCTCTTGGCGATCTCCTCGAGCCGTTCCAGCCGGCGCACGTACGCCTCCAGCGACTCCCGCCGGGCACCCGGGCGGCCGCCCGAGATCGCGTCGGCGGCCTGGGTGAGGACGGCCTCGATGGTCCGGACCTCGACCTCGTTGTGGTGGGCCTCCACGGCGTGCACGACGTCCTCGTGCTCCCCGTAGCGCCGGACGATCTCCGCGCCGATGATCGCGTGACTGCCCTCAACCTCGTGGGTAAGCGCCTTGCCGATGTCATGGAAAAGCGCACATCGCTTGACGAGCGGGACCTCCATCCCGAGTTCGGCGGCCATCATTCCGGCGATGTGCGCCGACTCAACGAGGTGCTTGAGCACATTCTGGCCGTAGGAGGTGCGATATCGGAGCCGGCCGAGCAGCGCCACGAGGTCGGGATGCACGTCGGTCACGCCGACCTCAACCAGCGCGTCCTCCCCCGCACGCACGCACAGCCGCTCGACCTCCGCCTTGCTGAGCTCGTACTGCTCCTCGATGCGGTGCGGGTGGATGCGACCGTCCAGCACCAGCTCCTCGAGCGTCAGCCGGGCGACCTCCCGGCGCACCGGATCGAAGCATGACAGCAGCACCGCCTCGGGGGTGTCATCAATGATCAGGTTGACACCCGTGACCTGCTCGAAGGCGCGGATGTTCCGGCCCTCCCGGCCGATGATCCGGCCCTTCATCTCGTCGGCCGGCAGGTGCAGAACCGAAACGACCGACTCCGCGGTCTGCTCCGAGGCCAGCCGCTGGATCGCCAGCGTGATGATCTCCCGAGCCCGGGCGTCGCCCTGTTCCTGCGCCTCTCGCTCGATGTCGCGAACCAGGATCGCGGCCTCCCGCTTGGCCTGCGCCTCCACAGCCGCGACAAGCTCCGCCTTGGCCTGCTCCGCCGTGAGCTCCGCGGTGCGCTCCAAGACCTCCCGCCGCTCCCGTTCCAGGTTCTCCAGGTCGGTGAACCTGCGGTCCAGCTCTGCGGCGCGCCGGGCAAGCTCGGCGTCTCGGTCGTCGTGCGCCCGTTCCTCGGCGGCGAGCCGCTCCTCGCGCTCGGCGAGCCGGCTTTCCCGGCGCTCGAGATCGAGACGCTGCTCCCTCAGGTCCGAGCGCATGGTCTGGATGTCGGCTTCGGCCTCGTCCCGGGCCGTCCGGGCATCCTCGGTGAGCTGGCTCGCCCGCTGCCGAACCTGCTGCGCCTCGTCCCGCGCCCTGTTGCGCAGGTCCTCAGCCTCCCGCCGCGCATCGGCGAGCAGCACGTCGGCCGCCTCCCGCGCCGCCTGGGAGGCATTGCTGGGACGCCGCAGCAACACGATGGTCAACGCGCCCACGGCGACACCGAGAAGAAGGAGACCGGCGATCAGAAAGCTCGCCACTGCTGGACTGTCCATCGTCAGCTCCCTCTATGTCGCCGCCCGCGCGCGGACGTCTCTTCAATGGGTCCGTCCGCTGCCGCGGCGACACCTGGGAGCGGGCATCGCCGCCGCCGATCGTGCCGGCTGCGGCGTTACCGGGGTAACGCCGTGCCCACAGCGCCGGATCAAGCGCCATAGGCAGCACAGTCTGTATAGGCTGCAGTCGCCGGCACCGGGGCCGCGCAGCTCCTGGCGTCACGTACCGGTCAACTGACCGGGTGGTTACGGTGTCGAAGTGCTTGTGGTGTTGTGTGCGGCTCCGCGGTAGCGGAGGTCCCTTCTTTCTGTGAGGCTACGAGGGGCTACCGGCCATGGTCAAGATGCTGGCGTTATGATTTTGAGACCTTTGTGGCGATAGCGGCCAATGCGCGCTCACCAGTCACCCGTCTCCGGAAGATCCTCGTCGGTCACACCCTCATGCTCCAGCGCCTCCCGCACGACGCGGGCGGTCAGCGCCGCAGGATAGCCCTTGCGGGCCAGCATGCTCGCAAGCCGCCGGGTGCGGGTCCGTGGATCCAGGCCCCTCGTCGAAGGTAGCCGCCGGGCCACGAGCGCCCTGGCCATGGCCTCCTCTTGATCGGCCGGCAACCGACCGACGGCCTCGTCGGCCACGCCCGAGTCCACACCTCGCCGCCGCAGCTCATGGGCCAACGCCTTCTTGGCCAGGCCCCGCCCCGCATGCCGGGACTCCACCCACATCCGGGCGAACATCGCGTCGTCGATCAGCCCGACGTCGCTGAAGCGGTCCAGCACGCGGGAGCGCACGTCCGGGCTGATGCCCTTGCGGCGCATGACTTCGTCGAGTTGCGCCCGGGTCTGCGGCGCCGCGGACAACTTGCGCAGGACGATCGCCCGCGCCGCACTCTCCGGATCAGCGTCGTCGGCAGCCATCATCCGCCCCATGTGCCCGGTTGCGCGCGCCCGCTAGAAGTCCAGCGGCGGCTCGGGGGCCTGTGATGCCTCCTCCGACGGCGCGTCCACTCGCGGCCCCACACCGAGCTTCTCCTTGATCTTCTTCTCGATCTCGTCGGCGAGGTCGGGGTTGTCCTTGAGGAACTTGCGGGCATTCTCCTTGCCCTGCCCGAGTTGGTCGCCCTCGTAGGTGTACCAGGCGCCGGACTTGCGGACGAGACCC
>CAZMXH010000150.1:0-7836 GCA_964570165.1 uncultured Actinomycetes bacterium | reverse complement strand
CCTGCTGCAAGTCATCGGCATTCGGCGCGTGCCACCAGATCATGAGGTCGGCGTCCGCCCGCATGCCGGCGACGTCGTACGTCCCCCTGACCGTGAGGTCCTTGGCGCCCAACTCGGAGAACAGCGTTTCTACCTCGTCGGCGAGGGGCTCGCGCGGCGAGGAGTCGAGCGGCCCCCGAGCCCGGAACACCGACCACATGGTGTAGCGGATCACCTGGTTGAGTTCTCGAGCGGACGGACGGGTCGGCGTGTCGGTCATAGCCCCGATAGTGGCACAGCGGCGGTCAGCCCATGGCGGCGAGGATCCGCGTCGCCGCCTGTCGCGCGCCGGCTACGCATGCCGCGATCCCGACGCCGTCGTAGACGGCACCGCAGACGGCGAGCGTCGGCACCGCCTCCACCTCCTTCCGTACCCGGGCGATCCGCTCGGTGTGGCCGACGGCGTACTGCGGCAGCGCCCCGCCCCACCGGCTGACGCGGGCGGCCACCGGCTCGGCCCTGATCTGCAGCATGTCGCGGAGATCGGCGAGCACAGCGCCGACGAGATCGTCGTCCGCCCGCTGCAGGTCCGCCACCTCACGGTGGCGCCCGATCGAGGCACGGAGCACGACCAGCCCTTCGGCCATCTCGCCGAGCCATGGCCACTTCACCGACGAGAACGTGACGGCCTTGATCGTGCGGCGCTCGGCAGGCGGGACGAGGAAGCCCGAGTACTCCGGCTCCCGCGGGAACGCGGCTGCCGGAAGCGCCAGCGTCACGATCGCGACGCTCGCCTGCTCGACCATGGCCAACTCGGCGGCGGCGCCAGGGGCCACCCGGGCCAGCAGCCGTGCCGCCGGTGCCGGTGGCACCGCGACCACGACGGCGTCCGCCTCGACCGGCTCCGGCCACGGCGCAGGGCCGGTCTCGAGCAGCCAGCGGCGCTCCCGGCTCAGCGCTCGGACGGTGACCCGCGTGCGGATCGTGGCACCCGACGCCGCCGCCACGGCAGCCGGCAGCCGTCCCACCCCGCCGCGGATGCCGGCGAACACCGGTGTGTCCGACTTCGGCATCGTGTCGAGCACGCTCGCCGCGGCATCCAGCAGCGACTTCTCCCGCGCCGCGGCCGCCGCGAGCGCGGGCACCGTCGCACGCAGCGACAGCTCGTTCGCATGGCCGGCGTACACGCCGCCGACGAGCGGCTCGACCAGCCGCTCGGCGACTGCCGACCCGAGCCGTTCGGCAACCAGGCGGCCGATCGCACGGTCGCCGGTCAGCGGCATTCCCGGCCGCGTCCGCTCCGCGGCGGCCCATTCGACTTCGTCGGTGTCGAGCAGCCCTCCGAGCACGCCCGGATCGGCGGGAATGCCCATGACGGTGCCAGCTGGCAGCGGGCGCAGCCGGCCGCGGCTCCATACCCCGGCGGGCACCGAAGCCGGGTACACGAGATCGCTGCCGAGGCCGACGTCCCTGGCCAGGTCCACCGCCTCGGGACGGCGGTTGAGCAGCGACTCGGCTCCCTCGTCGACCGGGAGGCCGGCCACGGTCGAAGCTCGCAGGTGCCCGCCAACCGCCGCGGCCTTGTCGAAAACCGTCACGTCCGCACCGCCGGCCCTGATGTAGTAGGCGGCCGCCAGCCCGCTGACACCACCTCCCACTACCGCCACGTGCGCCACATCACCAGGGTCCCAGATCCACCGTCCCATCCGGCATGCGGCGTGCTGTGTCGCAACTGTGTCCCGATCGTGATCTCGTGCTGCAACCGGCCGCTCCCCGGCAGCGTCACACTCACACCCACGCACCGAGGAGGGCTGATGAGACGCATCACCGGAGCCTTCGTGGCGGTCCTGGCAGCCGCCTTGTTCACCGCGTGCGGACTCGGCGCCGGCGGTGATGACAGCGCTGCCGACGTGGAGGCCGCGAGCGCGCTCGAAGAGGCCGACGCGGAAGCCGCCCGGGAGGGCGCCGATGCCCCGCAGGACGCCGACGCCGCAGCCGGAAGCGACGACGGCGGGCAAGGCGCCGGGGAGGTCGCCCCAGGGGTCGCCGCCATCGATCTCTCGCCGCGACACATCATCTACCGGGTCGACCTGTTCATCGAGACCGACGACATCGAGCGCGCGACCCAGCGCGCGGCCGCCATCGCCAGCACCAGCGGCGGCTTCGTGGCCGAGGAGCGGACGAGCGTCGGCGATGACGGCCTTGGGAGCGCCAGCCTGACCCTTCGAGTACCGGCCGCGGACCACCTTGGAGTCGTGGAGCAGCTCGAGCAGCTTGGCGAGGTCCGAGAGCGCGGCCGGAGCGCGGAGGACGTCACCGAGGAGGTCACAGATGTCGAATCGCGGATCGACTCGCAGCGCCGCAGCATCGATCGCATCCGGCAACTGCTGGCACAAGCGTCCGATCTCGACGACGTGGTGCGAATCGAGTCGGAACTGGCGCGCCGGGAGGCGGACCTCGACTCGTTGCTCCAGCGACAGGCGACGCTGTCCGACCTCACGTCGCTGGCGACCGTCACGGTGACCTTCCACCAGCCCGGTGAGCCGGACGACGACCCATTCCCGCCGACGTTCCTGGCTGGGCTCAGGACCGGCTGGAACGCGTTCGTTGAGACCATCGCCGCGGCCGGAGGCCTGGTGGGCGTCGCCCTGCCGTTCATCGCGGCCGCGGCCGTGGTCGGCGTGCCGGTGTGGCTGGTATGGCGCCGGCGGCGGATGCCCCCGCTGGGTACCGCCACCCCACCGCCGGCGCCGGCGGCGGCGGACGGACCGGGGACGGCGAGCTCCTGAGCTGATCGCTGCGCCATCCCGGCTGGCCAGGTCGGCGGGTGAGCGTGCGACGATCGTACGGTGGTCGCCACCAGTCGCTTCCTTCGCGCGTGCCGCGGCGCGCCGGTCGACCGTACGCCGGTGTGGTTCATGCGGCAGGCCGGCCGCTCGCTGCCCGAGTACCGCCGGCTCCGGCGCGGGGTGCCGATGCTCGAGTCGTGCATGCGGCCGGAGTTGGTCACCGAGATCACCCTGCAGCCGGTGCGCCGCTACGGCGTCGACGCCGCCGTCTTCTACTCGGACATCGTCGTCCCGCTGAAGGCCGTCGGGGTGGACGTCGACATCGTGCCGGGCACCGGCCCGGTGGTGGGCTCGCCCATCCGGTCCCGAGCGCAGCTTGGAGCACTGCGGCCGCCGGAACCGGACGACTTGCCATACATCTCGGAGGCGGTCGCCGAACTGGTAGCCGAACTCGGCGACATCCCGCTGATCGGCTTCGCCGGCGCACCGTTCACGCTGGCGTCCTACCTCGTCGAGGGCGGGCCCTCGCGGCACCACGAGAACACCAAGGCGCTGATGCACAGCGACGCGGAGCTGTGGCACGACCTGATGGCGCGGGTCGCGCGCATCTCCGCCGAGTTCCTGCGGGTGCAGGTCAAGGCCGGTGCCAGCGCGATCCAGCTGTTCGACTCGTGGGCGGGTGTGCTGTCCGCGGCGGACTACCGGACGTACGTGCTGCCGCACAGCGCGGCGGTGCTCGGCGCGATTGCCGACGTCCCCCGGATCCATTTCGGTGTGGGCACCTCTGAGCTGCTCGACCTGATGGTCCAGGCCGGCGCCGATGTCCTCGGCGTGGACTGGCGGGTGCCGCTGGACGAGGTCGCCCGCCGGGTGCCCGGCACGGTCCTGCAGGGCAACCTCGACCCTGCGTTGCTGCTCGCGGACTGGGTCGTCATCGAGCGCGCCGTCCATCGCGTCGTCCAGGAGGGACAGGCGGCGCCCGGGCACGTGTTCAACCTCGGTCACGGGGTGCTTCCGTCCACTGACCCCGCGATCCTGGCCCGGGTCGTGGAGACCGTTCATGCGATCTCCGCCTGATCCGGGCGTGCCTTCCAAGCACTGCCGGATGACCGGACGTACTCTTCACGTGTGGAGCGGCGTACCAGCCCCCGTACCGCGCCAGACTTCGAGGCCGCGGTCGACACCCTCAGAGGCACGCGCCTGCGGTCTGAGGTGCGCGTCGAGCCGGTGGCCCCACCGAAGCGGATGGCCCCCCACACGTACGCGCTGACCGCTGACGTCGGTGACCACGCCGCGACCGGACGACTCGTGCTGCTCCATGACCCCGCGGGCCAAGCGGCCTGGCAGGGAGCCTTCCGGCTGGTCACATACGTCTCGGCTCCCCTTGAACCGGACATCGCCGGGGACCCCTTGCTGCTCAGTGTCGGCTGGGCGTGGCTCACCGAGGCACTGACCGGACGCGACGCGCCGTATTCCGCGGCGAGCGGGACCGTCACCCGCGTGGCCTCCGAGTCGTTCGGTGGCATGGCCGGCGAGCCTGCCACCGCGGACATCGAGATCCGAGCGTCATGGACGCCGCTCGAGCCCGACCTGTCGCCGCACATGCTGGCCTGGGGTGACCTGCTCGCCACGGCGGCCGGGTTGCAGCCGCTGCCGGCTGGAGTCGTCGCGATACCATCACCGCGAGGTGTGACACGGCGGTGACCCAAGAAGCAATCCCCCTGCTCGAACCGCGGGAGGGGATGCCCGAGGTCGTCACCGACCAGGGTGCCCTGGCTCGTACGATCGCCGCCCTGCGCGAAGGAAGCGGCCCTGTAGCTGTCGACGCCGAACGCGCCTCTGGCTACCGCTACAGCCACCGGGCCTACCTGGTGCAACTGCGCCGGGCCGACGCCGGGACGGCACTCATCGATCCGATCGCGTGTCCCGATCTCTCGGAACTCGGCGACGCGCTTGCCGACGCCGAGTGGGTTTTCCACGCGGCCAGCCAGGACCTCCCCTGCCTTGCGGAGATCGGCATGCGCCCCTCCAGGCTGTTCGACACCGAGCTGGCCGGGCGGCTGCTGGGCTACCCGAAGGTAGGGCTCGGTCCGCTCACCGAGACCGTGCTCGGCTACACGCTTGAGAAGCATCACTCCGCCGTGGACTGGTCGAGCCGGCCGTTGCCCGCCGACTGGCTCCGCTACGCCGCCCTGGACGTCGAACTGCTCGTCGAGCTACGGGACGCGCTCGACGCGGAGCTTCACAAAACCGGGAAGCTGGATTGGGCGCATCAGGAGTTTGCCGCCCTGCTCAGCATGCCCGTTTCTGCCCGGCGTGGCGATCCGTGGCGCCGCACCTCGGGGCTGCACCGGGTCCGTGACCGCCGCCGGCTGGCCGCGGTCCGGGAGTTGTGGAGCACCCGCGACGACCTCGCCAGCAGCCGCGACCTCGCACCTCGTCGCGTCCTGCCCGACGCCGCCATCATCGATGCCGCGCTGGCGATGCCTTCGTCGGTCGCCGAACTCGTGGACCTTCCGGTCTTCCGCGGCCGTGCCCAGCGTCGCGAGGCACAGCGTTGGTTCGCGGCAATCGTCCGCGCCCGGGAGCTCCCGGATGATGCGTTGCCGCCGCTGACAGCCCGGTACGACGGCCCACCGCCGGCGCGGTCCTGGGCCACTCGGGACAGCGTCGCCGCCGCCCGGCTGGCCGCCGCCCGCACCGCCGTCGGGGAGATCGCAGACCACCACGCGCTGCCGGTGGAGAACCTGCTAGCGCCCGAGACGCTCCGCCGCGTGACCTGGTCTCCTCCCGAGCCAGTCACGGCGGATACCGTCGCCGCTGCGCTGCGCCGCCACGGCGCGCGGGAGTGGCAGGTGCGCCTGACATCCGAAGCGGTGGCTAGGGCGTTCTCTACGGACGGGCGGGATCCCAAGGCGCGTAAGCGCGACTGAGATCTCTGCGGCTTGGGGACGCGTTCGCAAGCGGCGACTACCAGCGGAAACAGTATCGATTAGTCCTCGACGATCTGTTGGGCAAATCGCTGCCGAGCGGCCGTCCACGCGTACCGGTCAAACCTGCCGTCGTCGCGCAGCGCATCCACCGCGTCGTAGCCCATCTGCATCGCGTGATCGGTGTTGTCGTGGACGAACAGCCCTTGCCGACCGAAGCTCACGACTCGCCGGAGCATCCGAGACCAGTCGTCGACCGCACGGAAGTCCGATTCGAACCCGAGCCGGTAGATCGGGTACACCTGCCCGAGCCGCTTGGTCTCGACGTGGATCCGGTTCGCTGCCGGGAGGCCGGTACGGGCAAGCGCCTCATCAACCAGGTCTCCGAGCGACTCGTCGTCCATGCCCCATACGTCGTCCGTCATCGAGCATGGGATCTCGGCACACAGCACCGACCGGTCACGAGGGTCCGCTGCGCTGTCACGGAAGTTCGCCGGCTCGGAGATCCGGGCAATCGGTATCTCGGAGGCGGGTATCGAGTGCGCATCGTATGGCGTCCAGCGGCCGCCCTCGTGCACCACGTACACGAGGAGCATGGCGCGGAAGCGTAGCCGTGCGGCCGACTCCATGTCCTCGAGCGACGGCGCAGGGCGACAGATCCGCGCGAGCACCGGCAGCGGCAAGGTGGAGAACGCGTGCCCCCCGGTGACTACGTCGCCGTCCTGCGTCGTGACGATGACCTCGTCCTCCACGACGCGTATCCGGTCGACCTCAGCCTCGAGCCTGATCTGTGCACCCGCAGCGGTGGCAGCCTCCGCGAGCGCCTCAGGGATCTGGCCGAATCCTCGGCGCGGATAGTAGAAGAGCTCACCCCGCCCGGCCTCAGGCCGCTTGCGCGCCAGCCGGGCGGCGACCCGCCAGGGCGACCCGGCGGATACCCGCCGCCGGGCCTGCTCACCACTGATCCGCTCACCAGGCAAACCCCACAGCTTCACCGCATAGGGACCGTACAGCGCGTCGTAAAGGGTGGGACCGAGGCCGGCGCGCAGCACCTCGGCGTAGCTGTCATTTCGGGGACGCCGTATCGATGCCGTCGCTGCCTCCGCAGCGATCCTGGCAAGCATGCCCCGGGGAAGAGTGCGGGCGAGTTCCGACGCCCGCAGCGGGAAGCCCACCCAGCGATCGCCGATTTGCAGCCGCCCGCGCCGCGGCCGCAGTTGCAGGTCATCACCCAGCAGCGCGTGCAGGTCAGACAGCAGGTGCGGTGGTGCCGAGGGGTGAAGCCGATGCGAACCATGATCGACCCGGACCCCGGCGATGGTCCATGATCCCGCCATCCCGCCTACCCGATCGGAACGCTCCAGCAACGTGACCTTCAGCCCTCGCCGGGCAGCACGCCACGCCGCGGCGAGGCCGGCGGGTCCAGCGCCGAGGACGACGAGATCGTGCGAACCGCTCATGGAGGTCTTCAAGCTTAGTGCCAGGACATGCCTTGACACGACACACTCTCCAATATCACCGATCATGGATTTAGTCCGATTCGCACCTGCGCTCCGTATCCACCACTTCGCACCGGACGTCCCCGCGTCCAGTCACCGCATCTACCGTGAGGACGGGTCCTGTGCACCCGTAGTTACTCACGAGTAGCATCGCAGTGAGAACCGTCCAGACGACCGGGAGGCACTGTGCCGCGTCAACTCCGTGACGTCGTGTTCGTCGACGGCGTCCGTACTCCATTCGGCAAGGCCGGCCCGAACGGGATGTACCACGAGACCCGGGCCGACGACCTCGTCGTCAAGTGCATCCGTGAACTGCTGCGCCGCAACGCCTCACTGCCGCCGGAGCGGGTCGACGAGGTGGCCATTGCTGCCACCACGCAGATCGGCGACCAAGGGCTGACGATCGGCAGGATGGCCAGCTTGCTGTCCGGCCTCCCCAGGTCGGTCCCGGGCTACGCGATCGACCGCATGTGCGCCGGCGCGATGACCGCCGTCACCACCACCGCCGGAGGAATCGCGTTCGGCGCTTACGACGTCGTCATCGCCGGCGGTGTCGAACACATGGGCAGGCACCCGATGGGAGAAGGTGTCGACCCCAACCCTCGGATTCTCGCCGAGAAGCTGGTGGATCCCAGTGCG
>CAZMXH010000149.1:0-7903 GCA_964570165.1 uncultured Actinomycetes bacterium | reverse complement strand
CCTCCTCCGGCGGGTACTTGAAGGCGATCGCCCAGCGGGGCGCCCGCGACGTCGACCCGAGCTGTCGCTGCAGCGCCACCTGGTCGACCTTGACGACAACCCCGTCGATCTCGTACTCGACGTCGTGGCGGTGCTCGGCGTAGTAGTCGATGTACTCCCGCACCGCCTGCAGGTCCGGCAGCACCCTTACCCGGTCGCTGACCGGCAGCCCCCACGCCTGCAGCGCCTCGTACGCTTCAGACTGGTACGCAACCTCGAACCCGTCGCGCCGCCCGATGCCGTGGCAGACGAGCACCAGTGACGACAGCATGCGCCGCGCGCGGTCGAACTCGTCCTCCAGCCGCTCGAGCGCGGCCTGGGCCCGGCCCTCGCCGCCGGCGGCGGCCGCCTTCTTGCGCGCGGCCTCGAGCTTCTCGTACCGCCGGTCGAGCCGCTGGCGGAGCACGCCGGCCCCTGAGTTGCGAGCATTGGCGAACAGCGGCAGCCCTAGGTCGGCGCGCTCGGCGTTGATCGCCTCAAAGGCGGCCGTGGGAAAGACGATCTCGCCCCGAACCTCCACCGTGTCCGGCACGGGGTACTGCTCGGTTCCAGTGAGCTCGTCGGGCACCGCCGGGACGAACGCCGCGTTGTAGGTGATGTTCTCGCCCGTCCGACCGTCGCCGCGGGTGGCAAGCGTCGACAACCGGCCGCCGCGGTACACGATGTCGACGGCCAGCCCGTCCACCTTGGGCTCGCACAGGTACCGGGCGCCCTCGCCGACCTCGCGCTCGACCCGCGCGGCCCACTCGGCGAGCTCTTCGAACGTGAACGCGTTGTCGAGGCTGAGCATCCGCTCGAGGTGGTCGATCGGCGGCCACGACCCCTCCACCATGCCCGGCTCCGCCACCGGCGCCCCCACCCGCTGAGTGGGCGACTCGGGGGTGCGCAGCGCCGGGTACCGCTCCTCGATGTTCTCGAGCTCGCGCACGAGCGCGTCGAACTCGCCGTCGCTGATGGTCGGGCGGTCGAGCACGAAGTACCGGTAACGGTGCTCCTCGACCTCCTCGGCGAGCCTGGCATGGCGCTCGCGAACCTCGGCCGGCACCTCGGCGACGTCAACAGGATCGGTCGTCACACCTACACAAGCTACCCGTCGGCGCCGACAACTTCCGCGAACGTGCTCGCCGCTGTACGGGCCAGCCGGTAGGCCTCGCGCGACCACGCCACGTCGGCCGCCGCCAGGCCGCAGGCGGGCACGACGACCACGCGGTCCGCGACGCCGGCGGGCTCGGCGTCCAGCCTCCACAGCAGCCGCTCCACGCGCTCGGCCAGCTCACGCTCGGACGGGATCTTGACGGGTCGCAAGGACGGGACCACGCCCGGCCAGACCGCCATACCGCCATCGACCGCCTCCGCAAGCTGCTCCAGTACGGCGGAACCGACCCGTCCAGCGTCAAACGCCACCGCTGCCGCCCCGGCCCGGCGCAGCAGCCCCACGGGCACGTCGGCCGCGCAGCAATGCACGGCCGGCCACTGCCCCGCGGCGCCGAGCACCTCGCCGAGCAGCGCCTCGGCCTCCATGCCCTCGACCGCTCGCAGCCTGCCTAGCCCGCTGGCCGTTGGGACGGCACCGGCCAGCACCGCGGGCAGCCGCGGTTCGTCGACCTGCACGACCAGCCGCGCGCCGGGAAGCCGGCTGGCCACGTCCGCCACATGCTCGCGCAGGCCCTCGGCGAGCGACTGGGCGAGATCCCGCCGCGCCCCGTGGTCGGCCAGAACCAGATCGCCGCGCGGCCGCTCGATCGCCGCAGCAAGCGTCAGCGGACCAGCGACCTGTATCTTCAGCGGCCCTACGTACCCGTAGCCGGCGAGCTGCAGCGCATCCAGGTCCGCCCGCAGCAGGCCGGCAGCCTGCCTCTCGTCGGCGCCGGGCCGGTCGACCAGCCGCCACCCGGACGGATGAAGGTCGACATGCAGGTCGACGAGCAGCGCCGCGGTTCGCCCGACGAGGTCGGCGCCGGCCCCGCGAGCCGGCAGCTCCGGCAGATGCGGGAAATCCGGCAGCTCACCGACCGCGACGCGTGCCGCCTCGTCCGGGTCGTCGTACGGCAGCGAGCCGATACCGGTCGCTGTGCCGCTGCGCCACGGGTAGGTCATACCCTGCGACCCTACCGACCGCAGGACGCCGATGGTTGGCTCGCCAGTTTGACAGTACGAACGGTCGTGCTTATTGTGGCTGGGATGGCGAAAGGCGATGCGACCCGCGAGACGATCCTCCACCACGGTGTGGAGACAGCGGCGCGCGTGGGCCTGTCCGGGCTCACCATCGGCGAACTCGCCAGCGCCACCGGCATGTCCAAGAGCGGGCTGTTCGCGCACGCGAAGTCCAAGGAGGCGCTGCAGCTACAGGTCCTGGCCCATGCCCGCGAGGAGTTCATCGACGCCGTCATCCGGCCGGCGCTGGCCGCGCCGCGCGGCGAGCCGCGCGTCCGAGCGCTGTTCGAGCACTGGCTGGTCTGCGGACGCGACCGGATGCCAGGCGGCTGCCTGTTCGTGAAGTCGGCAGCCGAGTACGACGACCGGCCAGGAGCGATCCGCGACCAACTCATCAGGGACCACACCGACCTGCAGGAGACCATCGCCCAGGTCTTCCGCACCGGCATCACCGAGGGGCAGTTCCGCGAGGACGCCGACCCGAGGCAGTTCGCCGCCGACCTGCACGGCGTGATGCTGAGCTTCTACCACGCCCACCGCCTGCTCGAGGACCCCCAGGCCGAGGCACGTGCCCACCGGGCCTTCGAGGCCCTGCTCGACACCGCGCGCCGCTGACCGCCACCGCGAAGGAGTTCTTCCATGACCTACGGAACCGCTGTCGGATCCAGAACTAGCACGATCGTTCGTGCTACAAGTGTTAAGAGAGCCACGATTCGCGGTGCCATCGGCGTCCTCGACCGCGCCGCGCCTCGAACCGCCGGCCGGTGGGCGGCCAGGATCTGGTGCACCGTGCCCGAAGGCAGCGCCCGGCACCGGGACGACCGTCCGATCCCCGGGCTGTTCGTCCAGCCAAGCACCACCTCGGGTGTCACGCTCAGCGGCGACCGCAAGGTCGCGGTGGAGACGTGGGGTGACGGGCTTCCCGTCTATCTCGTCCACGGCTGGGGCGGTTGGCGCGGTCAGCTAGGCGCTTTCGTCGAGCCGCTGCTCAGCCGCGGCTACCGCGTGATCGCGTTCGATGCACCGGCGCACGGCGACTCCGGGCCAGGACGGCACGGCGGCCGACGCACCACTGGCGTCGAGATGATGGAGGCGTTGCATGCGGTGGTCACCAGATACGGGCCTCCGGCGGGCATCATCGCCCACTCGCTCGGCAGCGCCGTCACCGTCTGGGCCCTGGACGAGGGGATGATCGACGCGCCCCGCCTCGGCCTGATCGCTCCCACCATCGGGCCGGTGCCGTACATCGACATGCTGGTCCGGCAACTCGGTCTGTCCGCCCGCACCCGCTCGAAGATGCTGGAACACCTCGAGTCGATGGTGGGCGGTCCGCTGGCCGACTTCGACGCCCGGCACATCGACGTGACCCTGCCGCCCACACTTGTCGTGCACGACCGCGACGACAAGGAAGTCTCGTTCGCCGAGGGCCTGGAGCTTGTCGAGGCCTGGCGGGGCGCGGAGCTGATGGAGACCGAGCGCCTGGGCCATCAGCGCATCCTGCGCGACCCCAAGGTCGTGGACCGGGTGGCGGCGTTCGTGGCGCGTGGCCTCACCTGAGGCGGTCGCTGGGGCGGAAGGGCAGGAGGACGATCCGGTCCGCGTAGTGCTCGAGCAGCCGGGGATCGACGTCGGACAGCGCGCCGACCTCGGTGAGCGACGCGTATCCTCCGCGCGCCTCGCGGTCGGCCACCAGGCTCTCCGCCGCCTCGCGGCTCCACCCGAGCGTCCCCGCGATGCCCTCCGGCGAGACGTTGTTGAGGTCCACCAGACCACCGTCGTCGTAGGTGCTCGGACGATCGGGCCGGCCGATGCCCAACTCCAGCGCCATGGCCGGATCCCGCTCTGCGATCGCCCGCGCCTCACCACGGCGGCGCCGGTCATCGAGCACGGCCTGCACGGCCGCATCGGTGCTGCCTTTCGTCCCGAAGACCACCTTGCGCCCGAGCACCGCCGCGGCCACTCCGCCGGGAACGCTCATGAACAGCAGCACGATCAGGCCCGGATGCAGCGCGAAAATGCCGACCGTCCACCCCGCCGTGCCGAGCATGAGGGCCAGCATCGTGATCAGCCAGCCGATCGTCCGTACGCGCCAGTACGCCTGAGTCGCCGGAAGCCAGGCGAGGAGCCCGAAACTGATCACTGGTAGCAGGACCCAGAGGGCGTGACCGACGAACCGCAGGATGGTCACTTCGACCCCGGCACCGTCCTGCTCGCCGCCCACTCCTCGGTGACCTCCCCCGTGCCAAGCGCGTCGGCGCTCAGGAGTTCCGTTGACACCGGCACCAGTGTTGCGTCCCAAGATTCGAAGCCCCTTCGCATCGACTTCATAGCCAGCTGAACGAACCTCTGCATGCTCGCAAATCGCTCGTTCGCCGTCTAGTTCTCAGATACGGCAACCGGGACATCGAGCTCGTCGAGCAGCCGGCGGACGCGCCGCTCGATCTCGTTGCGGATGGGCCGTACGTCGTCGGCCCCGAGCCCGGAGGGATCGTCGAGCTCCCAGTCCTCGTAGCTCGTACCGGGGAAGATCGGGCAGGTGTCGCCGCAGCCCATCGTCACGACGACGTCCGCGGCCCGGATCTCGTCGTCGGTCCACGTCCTGGGCACCTGGCCGGCGATGTCGATGCCGCGCTCGCGCATGACCTCCACCACCGTCGGGTTCAGCTCGCTCGCCGGCTCGGACCCGGCCGATGCGGCCACCGCGCGGTCGCCGGCAAGATGGCGGAACAAGCCCATCGCCATCTGCGAGCGGCCCGCGTTGTGCACGCACACGAAGAGCACGGTGGGCACGACGGCACGGCTGCCGGCATCGGTGGTCACGGGGCTCCTCCTGGGGTCCGGGTGGCATCCTGGGTCCGGGTGGTCCCCCTGGGGGTCCGGGTGGTCATCCTGAGTCCGGGTTGTCAACCTGGGATCGCCTCCGCAAGCCGGCCGACGCGCCCGCGCAAGGTGCTGAGCGCCCTGTCGAACGCGGCGGCTCCCCCGCCGCGCGCGGGGTCGGGGACCGACCAGTGCAGCCCCACCGGCCTCGACCGGGTGAGCCGCTCGTACGCCCTGTCGCAGACAGACACCACGAGGTCGTCGGGCTGGAGGACATCCGCAACGTGCGCCGTCCGGGCGCGCCGCAGCTTCAGCCGCTGACGGCGGGCCGCGGCCAGCGCACGCGGGTCGACGTCGTCCGCCGGCTCGGTGCCGGCCGATGCCACGGGCACGCGGCTGCGGTTCGCCCACAGGGCGGCGGCGAGCTGGGACCGAGCCGAGTTCCGGGTGCAGACGAACACCACCCGGGCGACCTCGCCGATCGGCGGGAGCGCGACCCACGGGTATGCCAGCTCTGTCAGGCAGACGTAGCTTCGCCGCCGGTCCGCATCGGACCGGCTACGCCGCACCAGGCCGGCTGCCTCCAGAACGGCGAGGTGGTGTGCCAGCAGGTTGGACGCCAGCTCCAGCCGGGCACCGAGCGCGCTCGGTGACGCGTCCCCGAGCGACAGGGTCTCGGCGATCGCGAGCCGCACCGGCTCGCCCAGTGCGGCGTGCACCGCGGCCCGCTTCACCAGCGATTCCTCAACCTTCATTGAGTAAATGATCCACCGGGTCGCGTTCCTCCGTCAACACTCGCCCCGCCGTGCCTCTACGATGCGACAATGACTCCGGTCGGGCGGCTCGCGATGCAGCGCGTGCGCGCCATCAGGGCGCTCAACACCCGTGGCATCCGGCTGCTGCACCTCGCCGACATCGCCACGATCTACGTGGTGCTCCTCGCCGTCTCCGCGCTCATGACGGTGACCCGCCGCGACTTCAACGCGCTCGTGCATCTCGACCGGTACGTGTGGTCGTACGCGGTCGTCGCGCTGCTCCACCTTGCGGTGTTCTACTTCGGCGGCCTCTACGACCGCGAGCGGCGTCTCGGTCCCCGTCCGGGGCTTCCCAAGATCGTCGCTCTGGTGTGGGTCGCCTCGCTGCTTTCCGGTCTGATCAGCTGGATGCTGGGCGAGTTCCTGTTGCCAAGGAGCATCCTGGTCGCGTTCGCCGTGGTCGCGCCGCCCGTGTTGGCCGGGAACCGCTGGCTCTCCCGGCGGCTGCGGCTCGACGCCGAGGGTCCGCCCCGCATCCTGCTGGTGGGCGACGACCAGGAGGCCGCCATGGCCCGTCGCCACCTGCTCGACACCGGGGACGAGGTCAGCGTGGTCGGAGAGACTCCCACCATCGACGGGATCGAGAAGCAGGTCGACCGGACGGGGGCGACCGATGTGCTGCTGCTCGACAGCCGCTACCTCGGTGAGCTGTACACCGGCCCGCTGGCGCGGCTGGAGAAGGCAGGCGTTAGCACGCTGCAGATCGTCAGCCCCCGGGAGTCGCTGCTCGGCCTTCGCAACGTCGGGGAGATCGGCGGAATCCCGTTCGTCGGGTTGTCCACCCACGTCCTGCCTCCCTCCCAGGCGAGGCTCAAGCGGTACCTGGACCTGATGCTTCTCGTCCTGGTGTCGCCGATCGCGCTTCCGCTGGCGATCGTGGTTACGGTCTACACCGCGGCCGTGGCCGGGCGGCCGCTGCTGTTCGTCCAGCAGCGCGTCGGGCGCGACGGCAAGCTGTTCCGGATGATGAAGTTCCGCACGATGCGCGTGAACGCCGAGGACGGCACCGGGCCGGTCCAGGCCACCATCGACGACCCCCGGATACTGCGCGGCATGCACTGGATCCGCCACACCCGGCTGGACGAACTGCCCCAACTGTGGCACGTCCTCCGTGGCGAGATGTCGATCGTCGGGCCGCGGCCGGAGCGTCCCGAGGAGATGGCGGAGTACGAGCGGATGATCCCGGGGTACCGCAGGCGCCACCAAGTGCCGCCGGGCATCACCGGGCTCGCCCAGGTGTACGGCTACGCTCGCACCGACCCCGGGTACAAGCTCGGCCACGACCTGCACTACCTGGCGAACTGGTCACCGATCCTGGACCTGCAGATCATCGCCCGCACGGCCTGGGTGATCATCACCCGCCGCGGCTGACGGGCGGCTCCGCCACCCCCATTGATCACGTTAACCACCCGGGCATGTCCCTTACCAGGTGCAGAGCCCTGGTAAGGGACATGCCCGGGGTGGTTAACGTGATCAATGGGCCGGGTCGATGGTAGCCGAGCCGATGACGCGAGTTCCGTCGTAGAGCACGATCGCCTGGCCCGGAGCCACGGCCCGCTGCGGCCTGCCGAACCGGACCATCAGCGCCTCGCCGTCCCAGTAAGCCGAGGCCGGCACCGGCTCGCCGTGGGCGCGGTACTGGGCATCGCACTCGATGACGCCCGCCGGCTCGGGACCGCACCACCGCGGTCGTGTGCCCACGACCTCCGTGACCTCGAGCGCCTCGGCGGGCCCCACCGTCACGCGGTTGTCCACAGGCGAGATGTCCAGCACGTACCGCGGCTTACCATCCGGCGCGGGGTGGCTCAGCCGCAGGCCGCGCCGCTGCCCGACGGTGAACGTGTAGGCGCCGTCGTGGTCGCCGACCACCTCACCGGCCTCGTCCACGACCTCACCCGGGGCCTCCCCCAGCCGGCTCCGCAGGAACCCCGCCGTGTCGCCGTTCGCCACGAAGCAGATGTCGTGGCTGTCCGGCTTCGCCGCCACGGCCAGGCCACGCGCGGCCGCCTCCGCCCGGACAGCGGTCTTCACCGAGTCCCCCAGCGGAAACATGGCCCCCGCCAGCTGCTCCTGGG
>CAZMXH010000148.1:0-8041 GCA_964570165.1 uncultured Actinomycetes bacterium | reverse complement strand
AATGGCCCAGCTGCCGATGGGAAATCCTCCCTGGTTGCCGGTATCGGTGGATGCCGTAGCAAACCCATCACGGAGTGCGTTCCGCATGGCCCCGGTGTTGACGCTGCCGGCGAAACCACCGTTTCCCACACCCTGGAAACGTCCGTTCCACTCGCCACCAGTAGGCAACCAGACTTGGAAGTTAATGGCCGCCGGCACGACACCCGCGACGCGACAGAACGCCGGCAGGCCGGCGTCTGGGTCCGCTGCCACGGACTCTGCCGTCGTGATCTGTGTACCGTCGCCGAAGTCGACGGCCAGCAGATCTTCGCACGAAACGGCTCCGGCGACGGCAAGACTCGCTGTTTCATCGGCCTCACTGGGTACGACCGCAACAGAGCCGACCAAGGCGCTGATGAATGCAGCAGCCGAAAGCGTCCTCCACGACAGCAGTGCCGCACTTTGCCGGGTGTCTCCGCGCATCATGGGCCAGGCTCCTTCCCTTTGCCAGGCGAAAGAAACAGCCTGGCTTCCTTCTCAGAGCGCCAGATTGTGGTCCTATATTCTTAGTAGCAGAGCGGTAAGATCTGTCAACCTTTTTGGTCGGTCGTTTCCATTTGTGGAAGTCGGACGAAGACTTCTGCTCGCTTTGCCCGGCGGCGCGCACTGCCATGCTGGCGGTGCGCCGAGCCGTCCTGGCGCACCGCCAGCCTGCCTTCCGTCCTACTGCCCGTAGACCACGTCCTCGATGGCCGGCGGATCCTGCTCGAAGATCTCGTAGCGGACCATCAGGTCGCTGATGAGCTCCACCGACGGCACGTCCACCGGGCCGCCCCATGCCGGGAGGTTGACGGTCTCGGCGATCTCCGGATCCAGGTCGGCCAGGTCGACAAGGGCCTCCCGGAACTCGTCCGGGTTCTCCGCGATGTACTCGCCCGCGGCGCTGACGCCAGCGATGAACCGGTCGATGACGTCCGGGTTCTGTTCGATGAACTCATCGGAGCTGAAGTAGGACCCGATCGCCATACCGGGCTGAGTCCCGGCGTAGGGGGCGATGATCGGTGCAAGTCCCTCGCTCAGTCCGATCGACATGAACGGCTCGATGACATGCACCGCGTCCACCTGCCCGTCCTGCAGGGCGGGAACCATGTCCGGGAAGCCCATCTCGACGAAATCGATGTCACTGTGCTCGGCGCCCGCGTTCTCCAGCGACGCCCGCACCGTGACCTCGGCGATGTTCGCCAGCGTGTTGACGGCCACCGAATGGCCGTTGACGTCCTCCGGGCCCTGGATCGGGCCATCTGGGTCGGCGAGCACGAGCGAGAAGTCGGTCTCCGGGTCGTCCGTGGCGAACGTGCCCGCACTGATCATCTTGAGCTGCAGCCCCTCGCTGCGGGCAAGCAGCATTGACACCACATTGGATCCGGCGATCTCGAAGTCGCCCGCCTCCACGCCGGGGATGTTCGCCGCGCCGCCTGGGTTCGGATCGACCTGCACGTCAAGGCCCTGCTCCTCCATGAAGCCTCGCTCGACGGCGAACATCAAGAACGCGGACGGGGTCCCAAGGATGTCGCCGACCGTCAGGCTGACGGTTTCCATCTCCTCGGCGCCCTCGTCCCCATCCTCCGGCTCTTCGGTCGGCTCGCTCTCCGGCTCCTCGGCCGCTGGCTCCTCCTCGGTGGTCGGCTCGGAATCGCCGTCGCCGCCACAGCTTGCTGCGACCAGCGCGATCGCGAGGATGCCCACCGCGTTACGTACTGCCCTATGTCTGACTCTGACGGAACCGTGCGTCATTGCCGTTGCTCCTTCCAACCTGCTTGATGGTCCGCACCACATCGGTGCGTAGCTTCGTGAACTCGCCCTGCTGCTTGGTCGTGATCTGGTCGCGGGGCCGGGGTAGCTCCACCCGCAGTTCCGCCTCGACGGTGGACGGACGGCTGCTGAGGACGATCACCCGATCCGCGAGATAGACAGACTCGTCGATGTCGTGCGTGACGAACACCGTGGTCACGCCGTAACGTGCCCAGACGTCGAGCAGCAGATCCTCCAGGTCGGCGCGGGTCTGCGCGTCGACGGAGGCGAACGGCTCGTCCATGAGCAGGATCTCCGGCTCGTAGGCGAGCGCTCGGGCGATGGCCACCCGTTGCTGCATGCCGCCGGACAGCTGCCACGGGTAGTGCCGGGCGAACTCGGACAGGCCCACTACCCGAAGCGCCTCCTCCGCAAGCTCGGCTTGCCGGCTCGCAGTGACGCCCTTGTGCCGCAGCGGGAACGTGACGTTCTTGTCCACTCGCAGCCACGGCAGCATGGAGGCCGAGTAGTCCTGGAATACGAAGCCCATGTTGGGCGGCGGGCGCCGCACCGGCTCGCCGCTAAGCCGGACCTCGCCGCTGCTGGGCGCGAGCAGCCCGCCAAGGCACTTCAGCAGCGTGGTCTTTCCGCACCCGGACGGTCCGACCACGCAGACAAACTCGCCGGGCGCGACCCGGAACGACACGTCCGCGATCGCGTCGGTCGTCCCGTCCCGCGACTCATACGACTTGGCCAGCGAGGCGACCTCGAGTGCCGCACGATCGATCATCGTGGCAGTCCCTTCGACTCCCGATGCCAGCGCAGCACGCTGCGCTCGGCGCGGACGAACAGGAAGTTCGCGAGGTAGCCGATGAGCCCGAGCAGGACGATGCCCGCCCACATGTCGCTGATCGCGAACCGGCGTTGAGACTCCAGGACGAAGTAGCCGACGCCGTCGCTGCTGGCGACCATCTCGCTGACGACCATCAGGATGATGGCGATGGACAGGCTGGTGCGCATGCCGGCGACAACCCGCGGAAGCGTCGCAGGAATGACGATCTCGCGGATCCGGGCCCAGCGGGCGACGCCGTAGGCCCTGGCCATCTCGAGCATCCCGCGGTCGACGCCGCGCACCCCGTCGATCGTGTTGAGCAGAATCGGCCAGACTGCTCCAACCACGATGATGAAGATCTTCATCGAGTCCCCGGTGCCGAACACGAGGATGCCGAACGGAATCAGGGCCACCGACGGCAGCGCCCGGAGGAACTCCATGAACGGCTGGACGGCCTGCTGGACCAGGCGGATCGCGCCGAGGATCAGTCCGGCGACCACGCCCAGCACAACGCACAGGAGGTAGCCGATCCCGAGCCGCCGCAGGCTCGGGAGCAGGTCGGACGGAACGCGGTCGAACAGCCACAGTTCGGCGAAGCGCTCCCCGATGTCGCCGAGCGGCGGGAAGTAGAACGACTGGCGCGCCCCGGCCCAGCCGGCATAGGCAGCCAGCAGCACGATCGGAACCCCGATCTCTAGCACCAGGAGCAAGCCGCGCCGGGTGCGCAGGCGGCGTACGTGGCCCTGCCCCGCCGCCGTCACGTCGCCACCTCCTCGCGCTGGGCCGGATGCCAGTGCAGCGCGCTGGCCTCAGCGGCCTGGAAGCCTGTGTTCATCAGCCAGCCGAGGGCGCCGGTCACGGCGATAAGCGCGTACATCGTCGGCACCTGGGCCGCGGTGTGCGCCGCGGCGATCGCGCTGCCGAGGCCGGGTGCGCCGACGACCAGTTCAGCCGTGACCGCGAGGATGAGCGCGATGGCCGACGAGATCCGCAGCCCGGTGGCGACGTAGGCCAGTGTGCTAGGCAGGATGACGCGTGCGAACCGGCTGAGCGGCCCTAACCCGTAGGCCCGGGCGGTCTCCTTCACGCCGGGGTTCACGTCCTGCACCCCGTAGATGGCCTGGAACAGGATCGGCCAGAACGCGGCGAACGCCACCAGAAAGATCTTCATTTCCAGGCCGATACCGAAGATCAGCACCGCGGCCGGGATCAGCGCCACCGACGGGATCGGCCGAAGGAACTCGATCACTACCCGGAGGGCACGGTAGACCACCTCGGCCGAACCGATCAGCATGCCCAGCGGGATGGCGAGGACTGCGGCGACGGCCAACCCGACGCCCCAGCCCTGCAGCGTCCGGCCGACCTCAAGCCACAGCTCACCGGTCGGAAGCAGGTCACCCAACGCACCGAACACCACCGTCACCGGCGGGAACCACCGCGGCGGCAGCAGCTCGAGGCGGGCAACCAACTCCAGGGCCGCCATGACGAATAGAACGCCGCCGAGACCGACCCAGAACGACGAGCCCCGCCGAAGGGCGGTCCGCCGTCTGCCGCTGGTGAGTCCGGCCACCTCGGCACCTCCCGGCGACGTGTCCATTCTCGGGCTCAGTTGTTCTGCATTGCAGAACGACTATTCAACAAAGTCTAGTATGTGGAACACTGAATGCGTCAACCGTGATCCGGGGGTGTGATGGGCGTCGGGCTCAAAGCCGCGGAGGCACCGGGATACCCGGTGCGCTCGGTCGGCAAGGCGCTGGAGATCCTGCTGATGCTGCGCGACCGCGAGGCGATCGGGGTCTCGGAGGCCGGCCGCGAGCTGGGGATCGCGCGGTCTACCGCGCACCGGCTGCTCGGCATGCTGGAGCACTACGAGTTCGCCCAGCGGGACCGCGGATCGCGGGCGTACCGCGCCGGCCCGGCACTCGTGAGTCTCGGGCTCGCCGCGGTCGTGCGCATGGACATCCGCCGCCAGGCACGGCCGCACATGGAACGGTTGGCGCGGGAGGTCGAGGAGACCGTCACGTTGATGGGCCTCGAGGGCGCGAACGTCCGGTTCCTGGACTCGGTCGAGAGCCCTCACCCCATCCGGGTCGGCGCGCGGACCGGGCTGCTGCGGCCTGCCCACTGCACCTCGGCCGGCAAGGCGATCCTGGCCTCCCTGCCGAAGGAGCAACTCGACGCGCTGTATCCGGCTGACGTGCTGCCCGGGCTCACCGAGCGGTCGATCACCAACCGGCGGGAGCTGGACGACGTGCTCGAGGAAATCCGCCGGGTCGGCTACGCCACGAACCTCGGCGAGAGCGACGTCGGGCTGGTGGCAGTGGGCGTGGCGATTCCTAACATCGCCGCTCCTCCCCTCGCCGGCCTCGGCATCGCCGCTCCGGAGACCCGCCTTACCCGGGAACAGATCAACAGGATCGCGGAGGCCGCACGGCGGGCCGCCGATGCCATCGCAACAACATTCGACTGAGGGAAGGGGACCACATGCTGAAGATCGACGTCTTCAACCACATCCTCCCGCGCCGGTACTTCGAGCGGATGAACGAAGTGGCTCCAGGGCTGGAGGACATGGGCAAGCGGGTCCGCAACATCCCTGTGCTCGTCGACGTCGAAGCCAGGCTGCGGATGGCCGACCAGTTCGGCGACGACTACCGCCAGGTCCTGACGGTTGCAGCACCGCCGATCGAGCAGTACGCCGGCCCGGACGTCAGCCCTGAGCTGGCGGCTCTCGCCAACGAGGAGATGGCCGAGCTAGTCGAGGCACACGACCGGTTCGCCGGGTTCGCCGCTTCCCTCCCCGTGAACAACCCGGACGCCAGCGTCGAGGAGGCGAAGCGAGCGATCGACGATCTCGGAGCCACCGGCGTCCAGCTGTTCACGAACGTCGCCGGCCGGGCACTCGACAACCCGGAGTTCCTGCCCATCTTCGAGCTCATGGCGTCCTACGACCTGCCGATCTGGATCCATCCGACTCGCGGCGCGGAGATGCCGGACTATGCCGACGAGGACCGCTCCAAGTACGAGATCTGGTGGACGTTCGGCTGGCCGTTCGAGACCAGCGTGATGATGGCCCGGCTGGTGTTCAGCGGGATGTTCGACCGGTTCCCCAACCTGAAGATCATCACCCACCACCTCGGCGGCATGACACCGTACTTCGAAGGCCGGGTTGGGCCCGGCATGGACCAGCTCGGAGCGCGCACGAGCAACGAGGACCTCGGGGCGATTCTGGACCGGCTGGAGAAGCGCCCGCTCGACTACTTCAAGCAGTTCTACGGCGACACGGCGGTCTTCGGCTCGGCCGCCGCGACCCGGTGCGGCCTGGAGTTCTTCGGCCCCGACCATGTGCTTTTCGCGTCGGACAGCCCGTTCGACCCCGAGAAGGGCCCCGGCTACATCCGCGAGACGATCCGCATCCTGGACCACGAGCTGGACATCTCCGATGCCGTCCGCGCCCAGCTCTACGAGGGCAACGCGCGACGCATGCTCCGCCTGCAGCTATAGCGCATGCAGCTGATCACTCGCGCCTGTGCTCCACGCCTGCGTCATCGTAGGCCTCGATGAGCTCGTCGGTGAGAAGCAGATCCTCGCGAACCTGGCGCATGCGATACGCGGCGCGGCCGACCATGTGCGCGGCCACCGGTGCGGTGACGAGCTGCAACAATGCGATCAAGAAGAGCACACCGGTAGCGCCGCCGTCCCGCAGGCGCAGGCCAACGCCGAGCAGGACCAGCAACACGCCCAGCGTTTGGGGCTTGGTGCCTGCGTGCATCCGGCTGAGCAGATCCGGGAAGCGGACCACGCCGATGGCCGCGATCAGACCAAGAACGGCGCCGGCCATCAGGACGCAGCCCGAGGCGACATCGGCCGCGGTTTCCCAGCTCACGAGGAAACCCCCCGCCCATTCCCCGCGTTACGACGCGCTTCCCGCACAGAGAAGCGCGCGACGCTGACCGAGCCGATGAACCCGACGAGGGACAGGACGACGAGGATCGGCAGCGTAGTGGTGTGCCGGTTGACCGCGGCCTCCAGCCCAACGGCACCGACGGTGGCCGCGATGAGCACCTCCAAGGCGACCATCCGGTCGAGCATGGTGGGCCCCCGGGCTATCCGCCACAGGGTGACGACGGCGGCAGCCGTGAACGCGGCCGCGCAGACGCAGACAACGACGATCATGGCTGCTCCTCCCGTCTGTTGATCTTCGCCTGCTCCAGGTCTGCCACCTCAGCGGCCGACCCGAACGCGCGCACGACCCGCTCCTCCTGAGCCAGCGCGTTAGATCGGCCGCGCGCCACGTCACGATCGTCACGCGCGCGGAGCAGATGCAGGAACAGCGTCGAGGTCGATCGCCGTGCCTCGATGACCACGCTGCCGGGCACCAGCGTCAGGAGCTCCGCCGTGATCGTGAGGTAGAGGTCAGACCTGCTGCGCAGGTCAACCCGCACGACCGCGCCCCGCGGCTGCTGCCCGAACCGTAAGACCTGCGCGGACACCTCGACACTGGCGATCACCAGATCCGCGATGAAACGCCCGATCAGCCTCAGCAGCTCGACGGGATGAACACGGCCTCCGATGACCACCCGCGGCAGCGGGAGAAGCACCATGACCCCGATGCCGATCAGCAAGCCGGACGCGACGTTGGCCGGCGACAGCTCGCCCCACATCAGCACCCACGCACCGGTGAGCCAGATGATCATTGGTATCCACAGCGCTTCCCGGAGCCGCGCGATCATGGAGCTCATTGCGTGCCCCCTGGCAGTACCGCTTCGATGTAGGGCGTCCGCAGGCGGATGTCGTCCGCGGCGCGGTCGCTGAGGCCGAACAGTGCGCCGGCGATCACTGTCAGGGCCACCGTGACGGCAACCAGGGCGGCCGTCGAACCGACCATCGCCATGGGTGCAGGTCCACTCGCCGGTGGTGGCTCACCGTTGTCGCCGTCCTCTCCGGCGCTACCGGCCAGCGCCATCACGGGTGCGGGAGCCGGCTCTGGCGCGGCCCGCCAGAAGGCGCGGCTCCAAGCCTTGGCCATCGCGTAGAGCGTGAGCAGGCTCGTCACCACACCTCCGGCGACCAGCACGTAGGCGAGCGCCCGGCCGTCGCTGACGCCGGCCTGAAGTAGCCCGACCTTGCCCAGGAAGCCGGAGAACGGCGGAATGCCGGACAGGTTCATCGCCGGCACGAAGAACAGCACGCCCAGCACGGGCGAGATTTTGGCCAGGCCTCCGAGCCTGTTCAGCGAGGTCGACCCACCTTGCCGCTCCACCAGACCGATCACCAGGAACAGGGTGGTCTGGATCATGATGTGGTGCACCACGTAGAAGATCGCGCCGGCGAGTCCCGCGTTGGTGGCGAGGCCAATACCGAAGATCATGTATCCGATATGGCTCACCAGCGTGAAGGACAGCATCCGCTTGATGTCCGACTGCGCGACCGCGCCGAGGA
>CAZMXH010000147.1:0-8057 GCA_964570165.1 uncultured Actinomycetes bacterium | reverse complement strand
GGACAGCAGCGTGCGCACCTCGAGCTCGCCGACCAGCTTCGTCAGGTCGTCGAGCTCCCGTTCGGCCTCCGCGGCCGCGTCGACGTCGTTCTCCTCTTCGGCAAGCTCCACCAGGACGTCGAGGTCGTCCAGTCGCTGGCGAAGTTCCGTCACCCGGCGCAGCTGCGCCTGCAGGTAGGACAGCTTGCTCGTGACCTGCTGCGCGCGCTGGACGTCCTCCCACAGCCCGGGCTCCGCGGACTGCGCCTCCAGCTTGGCGATCTCCTCGCGCAGGCGTGCGGGGTCGACGACCTGCTCGATCCCCTTGAGGGTCTGGTTCAGGTCGGCGACCTCCGCCTTCATGTCACGTGCCACACTTCCAGCCTACGCGGGGGGTCACTGAAACGGTGCAACCGCAGTCGCCTGCGCCGTGATCGTAAAGCCGCCGCCGAACGACCCAGTCGTGCCGTTAGCCCAGGTCAGCGGAACGCGAGCGGCGAACTCCACGGTCACCGCGTCGGTGGCGGGATCGACCTCCACAGCCACCAGGGCGAACTCGTCGAACCGGTCGGCCAGACCGTGGCGCGCGGCGTACTCCGCCACGGCCGTCCGGGCAGTGCCGGCGGCCAGCGGAAGGTTGTCGCCGACCGAACCCGCGTAGATCGCGCTTTCGGACACGCTCTGCGCGGCGGTGAGGGCGGCACCGTCGGCCCAGGCGGCGAGCGAGCGCCGGTGCAGGAACACCGTTGACGCGTGCACCGTGACAGTGATCGCCAGGATCGCGATCACGACGAAGCCGATGATCAACGGCGTGAGCTGACCTGCCTCGGACCGGGGCCTGAGGATTGGACGCGCGGCCGGCCGTCCCGCCCGCTGACGGGACGTCATTGCGCCTCCATGAAGCGGTCGACAACTGCCGCGTGCCGCGCGCTGACCGGGACCGCCGCATTCACCGCACCTGCAAGCACGTCCGGGACGAGCGGCAGGGGGACGTCGGTCGCCACCGAAACGACCACCTCCGCGCCCGGCTGGAAGCACGGGTCCGCGGAGCAGTCGAACGTCACCTCCACCTGCTCTGAGTCGACGTGGTGGTCCCGCAGCGCCACGGCGGCCGCCACCCGGGCCGCACCCTCGTCCCCAGTCGCCACGTACAGCCGGCCGGCCTCGCGGGCAGCCTGGGTCACCGCGTAGGCGGTGCGCTGCACGTCGAGTACGGCCACCACGAGGTAGACCAGCGGCACCAGCAGCAGGATGCCCAGGAAGTGGAACTCCACGATTGCGCTGCCGCGCTCGGCCCGAGCCAGCCGGTTCACAGCGCCTCCTCGTCGACCGCGTGACCGGTGACGGTGAGACCTCGATCGATCCCCAGGTAGCCGAACACCGGCAGCGTCGCCGTGACCTCCACCTCCACCTGTGGCACGCCGTCGCGCACCACCCGGCGGGCGCTCACTCCTCCCGCGAACCGGTCGGAAAGGCTCTGACGGATCAGCGCTTCTGCCCGGGCCTCCCCGTCGGCCAGCCCGCGGTCCGCGTTCGCCGCGTACCGGGCGCCCTCCGCGGCGCATGCCACCAGCGTGTTGCGAACGTGCACGAGAAGCGCCACCTGCAGCACGGCTAGGAACAGCCCCACGAGCAGCGCCGACACCAGGCTGAACTCCACGACGGCCGACCCCCTTTGTCGACTTGTCAGGGCCGGCAGCCATGACGGCACAGCACAGCGAGTTGTCCGGCCTGACACGTCGCCGGGGGTTGTTGTCACGGGGCGGCGGCGTCCAGCGCGGCCTGCAACATATCGGTCAGGTACGGCTCGGCGAACTGCCAGAGCACGGCCACCAGGCCAGCGGACATGATCGTGATGAGCACCCAACCAGGCACGTCACCCCGCTCGCTCCTGAGACGGTTCGGCACACCCACAACGTCTCTCCTCTCATGGCACGATCGTGCTGATCTGAACAAGGCCCGGGTACAGCGCGAACAAGACGGTCACCGGCAGCACGAGGAACACGACAGGCACCAGCATCGCGATCTCCTTGCGGCCGCCGATCTCCATCAGGTGCCGCCTGCGCGCCTCGCGCACGTCCGCGGCCTGGGCGCGGAGCACATCGGCGAGGGGCGTGCCCCGCTCGACCGCGACGGCGATCCCGTCGACGAATCGTGCCAGCGGCGGCAGGCTCGTGCGATCTGCGATTCCGTCCAGCGCCTGCACGAGGCTCGCTCCGGCGCGGGCGTCGGACAAGGCCCGGGCGAGCTCCCGCGAAAGCTCGCCGGAACTGATCCTGGCCACCCGCTCCAGAGCGCCGACCGGGCCTTCGCCGGCGGTGACAGCGAGCGCCAGGAGGTCCGCGACGATGGGGAACTCCGCGAGCATCCGATCCTCGCGAGTCTTGACGGCCTGGGTCAGCCGGTGGTCACGGGCCAGGACACCGGCAACGGCCGCCGCGAGACACATCATCACGAGGGCGGTCGGCGAACCCCGCCCGGTGCTGGTGAGCAGCAGGCTCGCCATGACCGCCGCTGCGAAGGCCGCGGCTCCCCAGAGCACCTGCTCGACCCGGAACTCGTGCACCGACAGGCCGCTGCCCGACTGTTCCAGCCGGCGGCGCACCGAGGCGGTGCCGCCGAGCACCCGGTCGAGCAGGTCGGCGCCCCGCGCGAGGTACGGCCGGACCACCCGCTCGAGCGTCGGCAGCGGCGTGACCGTGCGGTCGGCGGGTGCCGTCCGGATCGGGTCGGTGATGCCGGCGAGGTACGGCGCGAGCCGGTCGTCCAGCACGGCGCGGCGCCGGACGGGCGCTCCGGCCCAGACCAGCAGCAGCCCTGCGGCCACCGCCAGCCCGAGACCGGCGCCGATGGCCGTCATCGCAGCACTCGTGCCTCCTCGGGCAGCCGGCCGAGCCGAACCATCAGGCGGTAGGCCACCAGGCACAGCCCGGCGCCGACCGCGAGGATCACCCACCCAGCCGCACTGTTGAACGCGCGGACCGTCTCGGCGCGGGTGGACAGCAGCGCGAGCAGCGCCCACGGCGCGGCTACCGCCAGCCGGGCGGCATTGACCACCCAGCTCTGCCGTGCCTCGAGTTCCGCGCGGGTGCGGGCGTCGTCGCGGAGGAAGATCGCGAGCGTCCGCAGCAGCCGACCCAGGTCCGAGCCTCCGACGTCGCGCGCGATGCGCAGCGACTCACAGATCCGGTCGCCAGTCGGGTCAGCAAGCCGCTCGCGCAGCCGGTCCAGGCTCGGATGGAATCGCCCGCCCGCGCGGTACTCCTCGGCGAACAACTGAAACGGCCGGCGCAGCGCCGCCGGGCCGCGCTGGCCAAGCTGACCCAGCGCCTCGGGCAGCGACAGTCCCGCGCGCACCGCGGAGGCCAGGTTGTCGACAGCGTCCGGCCACAGGTCCCGCAGCTCGGCTCGGCGCTGCCGGGCACGGTAGCGGACCAGGCCGACGGGGGCGTACGCGGCGAACGCGCCGAAGACCAGCGCGATGGGCACCGCCCTGGTCAATGCGAGAAACGCCACGCCTACGACCGTCCCAGCGCCGGCGCACGAAGCGAGCAGCTGACGCGGGGTCACGGCCTCGATGCCGGCCTCAGCGATGAGATCGGCCAGCCGGCTCAGCGGCGCGACCCGCCTCTGCCGCTCAGCCGTCACCGCGGGACGGTGAACCGACTGCCAGATCAACAGCAGACCGATACCGAGCACGAGCCCCAGCAGCGCTCCCATCAGCCACCGCCGTCGTGCCGGGCGTACACCGGCTGGTGCGGCCCAAGATCCCGCTCATCCGGTACCCTCGCTTGGCTGTCCACCGGCGAGGGGGTTCTCCAGCCGGGGCGCCCACCCAACAACACAGCCAGGTCGATCCCGGCGTTGGCGAACCGCTCCTGGTGCGGTGGGTAGCCGTCCGCCCGCACCAGGTCAGCGCCGCGGCGCACGAAGATCGGCTCCAGTTCGACCATGTCGCCCTCGATCCGGCCGGGGACACCCACGATCTCCCGGACGCGCCGCGTCCCGTCTTGATCGGTCACGAGGTGCACGACGACGTCCACGCAACCTGCCACCGTGGGTACCACGAACCGCGAGCCGATGTTCTCGCCCGCGAGCAGCGGCAGGGTGCACATCTTGGTGACGGCCTCGCGCGCGGTGTTGGCGTGGATCGTCGACATGCCCGGCAGCCCCGAGTTCAGGGCGATCAGCAGGTCGAGGCACTCGGCCTGGCGTACCTCTCCGACCACGAGGCGCTGTGGCCGCATCCGCAGCGCCTCCCTGACGAGGTGCCGGAGCGTGATCTCGCCTGTGCCTTCCAGGCTGGCCTGCCGGGTCTGCATCCGGACGATGTCAGGATGGGTCGCCTTGAGCTCGAACACCTCTTCGCACGTCACGATGCGCTCGCGAGCCGGGACCGCGGAGGTGAGACAGTTGAGCAGCGTCGTCTTTCCCGCCTGCGTTCCGCCCGCGACGATCACGTTGAGGCCTGCGGCCACGCACGCGTCCAGGAACCGCGCCGCCTGCGGGGTGAGCGTGCCAAGGTTCACCAGGTCGTCGAGCTGGTGGGCGCGCAGCACGAACTTGCGGACGTTCACTGCCCAGTGCTCGGCGGTGATGTCCGGGATTGCCACGTGCAGCCGGCTGCCGTCCGGCAGCCGGGCGTCGAGGAACCGATGGCTGACGTCGAGCCGGCGGCCTGAGCTTTTGAGCATCCGCTCCACGAGATCGCGGACCTGGTCGGCGGTGAGGATCGTGGTGGTCAGCTCGCTGCGGCCGTTGCGGGCCACGAACACCCGGCTCGGCTCGTTGATCCAGATCTCCTCGACGGTCGGGTCCTCGAAGTACGGCTGCAGCGGCCCGAACCCCGCTACCGCATCGACGACCGCCTTGGCCGCCTCCTGCGGGTCGCCCAGCGGCGGCAGAGAGGCGGTCAGGCTGCGCTCGTCGTACGCCGCGACGACCTCATCGACGATTCGCCGCACACCCTCCGGATCGGCCACCGGATCCAGGCCCTGCCGGCGGACAGCCTCGCGTACCTCGGCGTCGATCAACTCGACCGCGGTCATGCACGTCCCCCAGGGCACGACGATCTTCGAGTTCCAGTGGCGCTGGATTATGCTCGCGTCCGCCCGCGCTGCCTAGACCCTCAACGATCTTTTCTGAAATCTGTGGATAACTTGCCTGGGCCGCATCCCCTTCCTCGGCGGCTTGTCAGGCCGGACAACTCACCCACCAGTACGGACGGGCCCACTGGGCCTGACAGGCCGCGAGAGCCGGCCGCCCCGCTGCTGCCGGGCTACGCTTCCCGGATGAGGTCCGCCGCGCGCCACGCCAGAGCCATGGTGGGGCCCGCGGTGTTGCCCGGGTTCATCGGGAACACCGACGTGTCCACCACCCGCAGCCCCTCCGTGCCGCGCACCCGTAGTGCGGGGTCGACGACGTCGTCATCGTCCCGGCCCATCGCCGCGGATCCGGTCGCGTGCGCGATGTGGCCGCTCGCCCAGGAGGCGGCGACGGCGTCCTCGAGCGTTTGCACGTCGGGCCCGGGTGCCTCCTCGACCGCGATGAGCTCGGCGAGCGGGCTCTGCGCGGCGAGATTGCGGATCGCCTCGAGGATCCGCAGCGTCCCCACGCGGTCGTGCTCCGTCTCGAGGAACCGTGCATCGATGACCGGCGGGTTGTCCGGCTCGGTTCCGCTGATGTGCACCGAGCTTCGCGTGGTCGGGTGCATGAGGTAGCCGGCGAAGCTGAAGCCCGGCTCGCTCGCCACCTTCAGGCTCGGGGCGCTGAGATCCAGCGACAACGGGTTGAGGATCCCTTGCAGGTCGGCCCGCGGTGCGTTCGGGTCTGACTTGAAGAACGCGCCGATGTCGTAGGCGCCGGTGGCGATGACACCCGACCGCCGCACCAGGTATCCCGCCCCTTGGACCAGCTGCCGCATGGTGGTGGACAGCATGTGGTTGTAACCGAGCCGTCTGTTGATCTTGGCCTGGTAGGCCAGTTGCCGCTGCTCGATCACGCGCTCGCCCACGTTCGGGCTCTCCACCCGCGGCTCGACGCCGGCGCTCGCGAGAATCTTCGGGTTGCCCACCCCGGAACGCTCGAGCAGCAGCGTGCTCTCCACGGCGCCCGCGGAGAGGATGACCTCCTTGTCCGCCGTGTAGTCCCTCGTCACACCCCCATGGCGGGCTCGCACACCCACGGCGCGTGTGCCGCTGAAGAGGATGTGCCCCACCTGCGCATGGTCGATCACCGTGAGGTTTGGACGCTTGCGCACCGGACGAAGGAACGCCCGCGACGCGCTGAGCCGCAGCCCTTTCCGGATGGTGTTGGGCATGTAGCCGATGCGTTCGTCCTCGGACTCATTGATGTCCTCGACGCGCCGGAGCCCTGCCGCCTCTCCGGCAGCGAGGATCGCCTCGTTGAGCTCGTTCGGCTCGCGCCGCACGGTGATATGGAGCGGACCTCCGGCGCCTCGCGTCGGTGACGGCCCAAGCTCGTGGTCCTCCATGCTGCGGAAGACCGCGACCATGTGCGCCCAGCCCCACCCGGGGTTTCCGGCGGCCTGGATCTCGTCCCACATGCTGGGGTCCCCGCGCTGGTACTGCATGCCGTTGATCGAGGTCGACCCGCCGAGCATCTTGCCGCGCTGCCAGTACTCGACCTGGTTCCGCGGGCCCGTCGGGAGAGTGGGATAGGTGTATGAGTGCTTGCCGCCGCCGAGCAGGAAGTAGAAGCCCTTCGGGATGCGGACCAGCGGATCGTTGTCCGAACCGCCGCTTTCCAGCAGCAGCACCGACGTCCTCGGGTCCTCGCTGAGCCGGTTCGCCAGCACGCAGCCCGCGGCGCCGGCACCGACGATGACGTAGTCGAAACTCAAGCCGTTACTCCCAGTCATCACGACATCGGCCGGTCCGGCCAGCCTAGCCGCGACGTTGGCGTCGTGCGGCCAGAGGCTGCCGCAGCCTGGGCTACGGGGTTTCCGTGCGTTGCAGCGAGCGGACCACGCGCAGGCCGACGGACAGCCGCTCCAGGTCCGACGTGTCACTACTCACGATCTCGGCGAGCGTGTTCTTCACTCGGGCGACCACCACGCTGTCCTGCTCCGCCCAGGACTCGACCCGCGCCGCAGGGTCTTCGTCCTCCTCGGTGAGCTGGATGACCTGTGCGGTCAACTCCGCGTGCACACCGTGCAGGTCGTCCCGGAGTGCCGCGCGGGCCATCGTCTTCCAGCGGTCCGTCCGCGGGAGCGCCACGATGCGCTCGAGCAGCCGTCCGAGATCGAGGTACTCGCCGAGCGTGAAGTGGACCCTGGCCACGTCGAGCAGGTCGGTGCCCGTTCGTAGCGTGTTCTCGACCAGGCCGAGTCCGGCGTAGGCCGGCGGCAGGACGGCGACCCTGGTCGCGAGGTCCTCGGGCACCCCGCCGTTCACCAGCTCGTCCCGACGCTCCACGAACAGGACTCGCTCCCGGCCGACCAGCACCTCCGGCAGCGTGTCCAACAGCCGGGCGATGGGCGAGGTGAAGAACTCGATCTGCCAGGAGATGTCGAGCGGCGGCCGGCGGTTCAGCAGCAGCCAGCGGCTCGCCCGTTCGGCGATCTTCCGACCCTCCAGCCGCATCGCGGTCTGCAGGTCCGCTGCCACCTTGTTGTCCAGGTTCCGCACCGCGGCCATGAGCTCGGGAATCCGGAAGATCACGCTGGCCACGGTGTGGGCGCGAGCGAGGTCCTCGATCGAGCCCCCGGTCTCCATACCGAGCCGGAACGCGAACGTCGTGCCCGCCTCGTTGACCATCTCGTTGACCACCATCATCGTGATGATCTCCCGGCGCAGCGGGTGGGCGTCGATACGGTCGGCGTAGCGCTCCTGAATGGGCTCCGGGAAGTACGCGTGCAGCGCGTTGACCAGGTATGGGTCGTCCGGCAGGTCGGTGGCGACCAGCTCGGACTGCATGATGTTCTTCGTGTAGGCGAGCAGCACCGCCAGCTCCGGCCCGGTCAGACCGATCCCGGCGTGCGCCCGGTCGTTGAACTGCTTCTCGGTGGTCAGGAACTCAAGCGAGCGGTAGAGCCGGCCGGCGACCTCCATCGGGTG
>CAZMXH010000146.1:0-8134 GCA_964570165.1 uncultured Actinomycetes bacterium | reverse complement strand
TCCCCGGGCTGCGGGAGGAGCTGGTGACCGCGTTGATCCGGTCGCTGCCGAAGCGCCTGCGGCGCAGCTTCGTCCCCGCTCCCGACCATGCGTCCGCCGCGCTGGAGCGGATCGGTCCGGGCAGCGGCCCGCTGCTGCCCGCGCTCGAGGGGGCGCTGCGCGAGATCACGGGCACGAGCATTCCGCGGGACGCGTGGGAGCTGGACCGGGTTCCGCGCCATCTGCGGATGACGTTCCGGGTCGAGGACGGCGACGGACGGACGCTTGCCGAGGGAAAGGATCTCGACGAACTCAAGCACCGGCTGGCCGGGCATACGCGCGCTGCGCTCTCGGCGGCGTCCGCGGAGATCGAGCGCAGCGGCCTGCGGCTCTGGGACTTCGGCGAGCTGCCGGCCACCGTCGAGGGACGACGCGACGGGCGAATCGTACGCGGGTATCCGGCGCTGGTCGATGACGGTGACAGCGTCTCTGTCCGGGTGCTGGACACACCCGGCAAGCAACGCGCTGCGATGTGGACGGGCACCCGCCGGCTGCTGCTGCTGACCGTCCCATCGCCGTCTGCGACCGTCGCCCGGATGCTGGACGAGAAGACCAAGCTCGCCCTCGCCGCTAACCCGCACGGCAGCGTGGCCGCGCTGCTCGACGACTGCGTGTCGGCCGCGGTCGACAAGCTGATGGCCGATGCGGGTGGCCCCGCGTGGGAGTCAACGGGGTTCCGAAAGCTGCGGGACGCCGTCCGGGCGGATCTGGTTGACGTCACCCTCAAGGTGCTGGACAAGGTGGCACAGATCCTGACCGTGTCCCGGCGCGTTGAAACCAAGGTCGCTGGGACGTCCAACCTGGCTCTCCTGCCCGCGCTGACCGACATCAAGGACCAGCTGGCAGGGCTCGTCCATCCCGGCTTCGTGGCGGAGATCGGGTTCGCCCGGCTGTCGGACGTGGAGCGCTATCTGCGTGCGATCGAGCGGCGGTTGGAGAAGCTGCCGACCACGCCGAACAAGGATCGCGAGCTGATGGACCAGGTGCATCAGCTTGCCACGGAGTACGACGAGGCGGTGGCCGCGTTGCCCGCCGCGCGCAGGAACGACGAGGACGTTCGCCGCGTCCGGTGGCTGCTCGAGGAGCTTCGAGTGAGCTACTTCGCGCAAGCCCTCGGAACCGCGGAACCGGTATCCGCCAAGCGAATCCGCCGCGCGATCGACGAGTTTGACCACGTTCAGTAAGCTCGCTGGCACTTCCCCAGGCGCATGCTCCTGGGGGAGTGCCGACGAGCCTGGCGGTGCGCGTGGCACGCCCCCGACACCTCGTCGCCGAAGGCCCTCATGGCCGGGCAGCGGGACGGCCAGGCGGCGCGCACCATATCGTGGAACGCATGAGCGCACACTTCGACGTCGTGGTCCTCGGAGCCGGTCCTGGCGGGTACGTAGCGGCGATCCGGGCGTCCCAGCTAGGCCTCAACACGGCCATCATCGAGGAGAAGTACTGGGGCGGCATCTGCCTTAACGTCGGCTGCATCCCGTCCAAGGCGCTGCTGCGCAACGCCGAGCTCGCCCACCTGTTCCGCGAGGAGGCGGCGACGTTCGGTATCAGTACGGACGGCGAGGTGACATTCGACTACGGGGCGGCATTCGAGCGCAGCCGCAAGGTCGCCGACGGCCGGGTCAAGGGCGTGCACTACCTGATGAAGAAGAACAACATCACCAAGTACGAGGGATGGGGCACGTTCACCGACCCGAACACGCTCCAGGTCGCTCTGGCCGATGGCGGCAGCGACACGGTGACCTTCGACCACTGCATCGTCGCTACCGGTGCCACGACCAAGCTGCTGCCGGGAACCACGCTGAGTGAGCGCGTCGTGACGTACGAAGAGCAGATCATGACCGACGAGCTGCCGGCGAGCATCGTCATCGCCGGAGCCGGCGCGATCGGGGTCGAGTTCGCGTACGTGATGGCGAACTATGGCGTCGACGTGACGATCGTCGAGTTCCTGGACCGGATGGTTCCGCTCGAGGACGAAGAGGTCTCCGCGGAGCTCGCGAAGCGGTACAAGCGGCTCGGCATCACGGTGCTCACGTCCACCCGCGTGGAGGCCATCGACGACTCCGGCGAGAAGGTACGCGTCACCGTCTCAAGCGACGGTCAGGAGCAGGTGCTCGAGACGGACAAGGTGCTGCAGGCAATCGGCTTCCAGCCGCGAGTCGAGGGCTACGGGCTCGACAAGACGGGCATCGCCCTGACCGAACGTGGCGCCATCGACGTCGACGAGCGCGGGCGGACGAGCGTCCCGCACATCTTCGCGATCGGGGACGTCACCGCGAAGCTCATGCTTGCGCACGCCGCCGAGGCGGCTGGGATCGTGGCCGCGGAGACGATCGCCGGCGCGGAGACCATGGAGCTCGACTACACGATGATCCCGCGAGCGACGTACTGTCAGCCGCAGATCGCGAGCTTCGGGCTGACCGAGGCGCAGGCGCGCGAGCAGGGCTACGACGTGCGGGTGGCCAAGTTCCCCTTCACGGCCAACGGCAAGGCACACGGCCTGGGGGACACCACGGGGTTCGTCAAGCTGCTCAGCGATGCGACCTACGGCGAGCTGATCGGCGGGCACCTCATCGGCCCCGACGTCACCGAGTTGCTCCCCGAGCTCACCCTCGCCCAGCAGTGGGATTTGACCGTCTACGAGGTCGCACGCAACGTGCACGCGCACCCGTCCCTAAGCGAGGCGGTCAAGGAGGCGGTGCACGGCCTCGCCGGCCACATGATCAACATGTAGTCGGTTCGATCACGTTCGGCAGATGCGGCCCCGCCGCAACAGGCACGCAGACCACGTTCGGTAGGGGTGACCCTGCTGAACGTGATCGAACGGTTGCGTGGCAGCGGGGCGCTGGACAGGCTGGACGTGTGGGCACTGTGCGGGTGCGGGTCGCGGGACCGCTGCGGTCCATCCTGCCTGCGCACCGCCGGAACACCGACCTGACGGCGACCGCCGACGGTGTCTCGACGCTCGTGCACATCGTCGAGTCGCTCGGCGTGCCGCGCACCGAGGTGGGGTCGTACCTGGTGGACGGTACCCCGGCGGATCCCGGCTACCAGCCATGCGGCGGCGAGACGGTGGCGGTACTCCCGCCGAACCGCCCGGTGAAAGCACCGACCGTTCCGCCGCGCTTTGTCGCCGACGTGCACCTTGGTGCGCTGGCCCGGCGGCTCCGGCTGCTCGGCGTGGACGTCAACTACCGCAACGATGCCAGCGACGACGAGCTAGTCGCCCAGGCCAACGAGGACGGCCGGGTGCTGCTCACCATGGACCGCGGACTGCTGAAGCGCCGCACTCTCCGCTGCGGCGCGTACGTGTACAGCCACGACGTCGAAAAGCAGGTCGCAGACGTCCTGGATCGGTTCGACGTGCCGCTGCGCCCGATGAGCCGGTGTCTGCGCTGCAACGGCCGGCTCGCCTGCGTGGCGAAGGACAGCGTCGCTACGCACCTCGCGGAGGGTACGCGCCGGACTTACCATGACTTCCGGCGCTGCGAGAGCTGCGGGCAGGTCTACTGGCGCGGCGCGCATGCGGCCTCGCTTGACGCGGCGGTCGCTCGTGCCGCGCGGCGTTTCCGGTGACCGCGGCCCGGGCTACGAGTCCAGCAGCCGCTGCAGTGCGGTCACCGTGTTCCAGTTGCGCGCCGTGGCGGCCACACCGAGCCGTTGCTTGTCCCAGAATCCCTGTGTCAGCTTGCTCTTGGACACGCCTTTGGGGCACCACTGGTAGATCTCCCGGCCGCGAACCACGAACCGATCAGGGAGAAAGGCGTCGGGGTCGAGCGCGTCCAGGCGGGTCGTGTCGGGCGTCCCGCTGAGGAACGTGACGAGGTATCTCGCCGGGTTGGCCGCCGCCTCCTGCGGCATCGGGTTGTTGGCGATGACCGCGGCAAGCTCGGCCCGGTCGCGCACGATGACCCGCACCTCCATCCCGAGGCCGTTGGCGATCTCTGCCTCTACCCGGCTCGAGATCTCCTCCGCAGAGTCCCCGCTCGAGAGGACCACGTTGCCGCTGCGCAGATGGGTGCGGACGTCCGAGTACCCGAGCCCGGTGACGAGGTCGGCCAGGTCGGACATCGCAAGCTGGGTAGACGGACCAAGGTTGATGCCCCGCAGCAGCAGGACATGTGTCCGCATCAGCTGCCTCCGGCTCCGGCGGCCACCGCAGCGGCTGCGATGGAGGCCACAATGGCCGCCTGGACGGCCTCCACCGCCTTGCCTACCGCGTCCGCGGCCCACTCGCTCTCGCGGATCTCCTTGGCCCGCTTCTTGACGGCCTTCCGGTCAGGCGCCGGGACGACCTTGTGAGCGGCGTCAACGGCCGACATGAGGGCGGCGAGCGCTGCCGTCCGCCGGTCCGGCTCCTCGCCGTGCACGAGCGCTGCCTCCAGCCGCTCGAGCACCTCGTGCTCGTGCTCGGAGTCGACGGCGGGCCAGCGCGTGATGGGGAAGATGCCGAGCACGCGCCCTTCCTCCCGGCGCAGGATCCCTCGCTCGACGAGGCGGTACAGCAGCGCCTCCCGCACGTGCTTACCGATCTTGCCGAGCACGTCTTGCGGCTTGGCGCCCTCGCGGTCGGCGCACGTGTCGAGCACGTTATCGAGCAACGAGTCACCAACCCGTGTCTCGTCCCGGACCACGAGCCTGCCCTTCCTGACCGACTCGGCCGGCCCCGCGACGTCGACTCGCTGTTTCATGGCTAGCTCCACCACGCACGCGCCGGCCAGTGCAAGGTTCAAGGCGGTTCCATCGACCGCGAACTTACCGTCCTGGTCGTCGGTGAGCAGCAGCAGTAGATCCTCGGCGATGAGCATTCGGCGTAGCCTAACTGCCGTTGCGCCGATCAGAAACCGGTGGTGGGTTCCAGGTCGGCGGCCGGTGTGGTGAGCAGCCACAACGGGCTGTGGGATCGGCGAGGCGCGGCTACCCGGCAGGTCGCCAACGCAGCGGATAGCGGTACCGGCGCAGGAGCGGAAGGGCCGGCACCGTCGCGAGCGCGGTGTCACGGGCCGACATCGCAGCCGGCCGCTCGCGCCTTATCTCGACCTCGCCGGTGAGGTAGCGGGACGGGTTGCCGGCGACGATGTGGGACGTGCTCAGGGTGGCGACCCGCCCGTCTATGGGAGAGGCCGCCGGGTCTAGGCCGACGAACCTGGCAATCGAGCCGACTGCGCCTTCCGGATCGGCGATGAGATCTTCGTACCGCACCCGCAAGGCTCCCTCGGGACCCGCGGCAGCGGCTAGCGGCCCGTTGATCATGGCGTTCCACAGCGCCCAGATGGTGCTGCTGCCGGCCGCGCTGAACTGCCGAAACGACGACTCGGTGCCGTCGGCGGTGTCGTCCAGCGCCTTCGGGTTCGTCCAGGCAGCAGCCACCGGTCTGGGGTCGCGCACCAGGTGCAGCACGCGGAGATCCACGTCGCCGTGGCGGGCGAGGTAGAGCGCGTCAAGCGGATATCCGGAGCTGTCGATGATCACGTCCGCCGCGGTGGCGGCGGCGACCGCGCGGTACGCGGTTGCGTACGTGTCGACGTAGCGCTGTAGCCGTTCGTCGATGCCGCGCCGCGCAGCCAGACGCAACCAGGCCGCCGGGTAGTCCCGGGTACGCAAGCTGGTGCCCTGGATGGCGCCCATCTCGGCGGCGGAGAGCGGAAACGCGGCGGAAGCGATCACATTCTCCCAGACCGGACATGCGAGCACCGGCTTCCTGCACCCGCACAGCCGGCCCTCCAGCATGCCCCGCACCCACAGCGACCGTAGCTCTCCCGCCGCGAAGGCGCCGGGAAACTGGCCCAAGATCGAAGCAAGCAGGGTGCTCCCGCTACGGCCCCAGCCGGCGAGGTAGAGAACGCGCATGCCCCTTCCTACCTCACGCGCGTCGACCTAAGCCCACCGGGCCGGAGCCGGCAGCCCGTGAAGAGCTACAGGAAGATCAGCTCGATCGTGCCGGCGCGGGCGGGCCCGCTACGCGTCGCGGGTCTGGAACAGGTACCACGCGACCGCCAGGACGGCGGCGATCCACAGCGCGAACACGCCGCCCGAGACCCAGCGGTCGAACAGTTCGAAGTCTGGACCTTCCGGGCCGGTCTCGAACGGTTGCGTCGCGATCAGCCGCTGCCCGGCCGTGAACGGCAGGAACTTCACCACGGGGACGAGCCAGTCCAGCGCCGGCAGGAACGACAGCCCGGTGATGACCTGCTCCACGACGAGGGGCGTCACCAGCAGCACCACGATCGCGGACGGCACCCCGCGGAACAGTTGGGCCAGCGCGATCCCGAGGATCGCATAGAGCAGCACCATCACGACGTAGCCGGGGATGACCTCGTTGAGCGGGCTGCTGCCCAAGTCCGGCACATCCCCCCAGAAGATGACCCCGATCGCCAGGTTGACCAGCAGCGACACGACGACCACGGCGACCGTGAACGTGGCCACGACGACGATCTTCGCGGTGAGCAGCGTGGACCGCTGCGGCAGCGCGGTCAAGGTCGGCTGGATGAGCCCGTACCGGTACTCGTGGCCGACGGCGAGGATCCCGATGATCGCCATGAATATCGGAATGAATGTGGCGAAGTCGCCACCGCCGAGCAGAACGAACGCGACGGCCTGCGAGTTGACGGCGTCGTTGCGGCCCACGAAGGCGATGATGAACGCGATCGCCGCCGTGATAAGCAGACCGAGCCCGGTCAGCCAGTAGGTGGACCGCAGCGTGCGCAGCCGGGTCCACTCGTAGCGGAGCGCGTCGCTCATTCCTTGCCCCCCTCTGTCTGGTCCGTAGCGGTGGTCCCTCCACTCCGCATCTCGCCGAGCACCTCGGCCACGTCGTGCAGGACGTACTCCTCGGATGCGCCGGTGGCGGAGATGAACGCCTGCTCCAGGGACGCCGTGTGAGTGGCGAGCTCGTGCAGCACCACGCCCTCGCGGTGGGCCAACTCGCCCACGGCCGCCGTCTCCAGGCCGGAGACCAGCAACGAGCCGTCCGCCCTGGCGTCAACCTCGGCGCCCTCGCGACGGAGGATCCCGGCGAACGGCTCGGCGCCGGGGCTGCGCACGATGACGTTCTGCTGGGTGAACTGCCGGACGAAGTCCTGCACGGCACCGTTGTAGATCATCTTGCCCCGTCCGATGACCACAAGCTCGTCGGCCATCAAGGACATCTCCGCGAGCAGGTGGCTCGAAACGAATACCGTCCGCCCCTGCGCCGCCAGCGACTTCAGCACATCGCGCAGCCAGTGGATGCCGTGCGGGTCCAGGCCGTTGGCCGGCTCGTCCAGGATCAGCACGCGCGGATCGCCCAGCAGCGCCTGCGCGAGGCCGAGCCGCTGCGACATTCCGAGCGAGAACCCCTTGGGCTTCTTGTGCTTGACGTCCCCCAGGCCGACCAGTTCGATGACCTCGTCGACGCGGGAGCCGGGAATCCGGTTCGCGGCGGCCATCATTCGCAGGTGGTTGCGGGCCGTGCGCGTCGGGTGGAACGCCCGCGCTTCCAGGACCGCGCCGATCTCGTTCATCGGGTCGTGGATGTCGCGGAATCGGCGGCCGTCGAACCGCGTCTCTCCAGCGCCGTGGTCCAGGTCCAGCATTAAACGCATGGTCGTGGATTTTCCGGCGCCGTTCGGGCCGAGGAAGCCGGTCACGACGCCGGGCCGCACGTCGAACGAAAGGTCGTCGACGGCAACGGTGTCGCCGTAGCGCTTTCGCAGCCCCCGAGCTGTGATCATCGATGAGCCCCCCAAGTAGGTCGGTGTCAGCCCACCCGAACCTATCGAGACGTTCGGAGCGGCCCGTGCCGGGTCCCGCCGGTCGACTGGGCTACAGCAGGGATCGGGCGAGCCGGCCGGCCTGCGCGCCGTACGAGCCGCCGAAGAGCACCGCGTGTACGAGTACGGGGTGCAACTGGTGCAGGGGGACGCGTTCCCGCCAGCCCTCGGCGAGCGGCCAGGCGTCGTGGTAGGAGGCCAGCGCGCGATCCAGATACGGGAACCCGAACAGGTCGAGCATCGCCAGGTCGGTCTCGCGGTGCCCGCCGTGCACGGTGGGATCGACCAGATAGGTCGAGCCGTCGGAACCCCAGATGACATTGCCCGCCCACAGGTCGCCGTGG